>NZ_RZRY01000750.1:0-2827 GCF_003998035.1 Mesorhizobium sp. M2A.F.Ca.ET.039.01.1.1
AGATCCGGGGGCCCGCCGGCACGGTGCGAGGTCTTAACGCGCGCACGATCTCGACCAGCACGGCCGGTCCGAGCTTCTGAAACAACGGCACGGCGGCGACCAGTTGCCAATTACGGACAAAGTCCCCGCGACGGACTTCCTGATAGAAGCCGGTGGCAAGAATGCCAGCCCAGAGGGCGAAGATGCCGATGCCACTCATCATGACGGCCCCGGAAAGGACGCGGCCGGCGAAGCTTTGCGGAATAGCGTCACCATAGCCGGTGGTAGACAGCGTGACCACCGCCCACCACATTGCCTGGGGGATGCTGCCGAACTTTTCCGGCTGGATGCCGCGCTCGATGACATAGCCCGCGAGCGCGACGCCGAACAGAACGACGCCGAAGAGCGTGGTGACGCCGATCAGATTGCGCGCTTCGTTGGCCAGGACTCTGCCCAGCACTGGGAAGAAAGTCGAGTCGCGCAGCGGTTTCAGGAGCCAGACAGCACAGTAGAGGCTCCGGTCGGGCGTGCCAACGAGCAGAAATGCGGCGAGTGGAACCAAGACCGCGAGTACATCGATGGCGATTGCCGGCGTCCTGTCCCGAACGCCTCCCGCCTCACGCTTAAGCAGCGTCGCGGCCATTTGCAGGAGATAGGCGCCCCAAATGGCAGCGAGTACTGCAGCCAGAGCCAGCCTGCTTCGTCCGGACATGTCCGGTATCGTGAGCCCAGCCACCGCCAAAAGCCCAGGCGCAGCCAGCACCGCGTTGAGCGGCGCGTAAATTCTTAAGAAAGGCAGTACCGACATTTTCTATGCCCGCGAGTGGCTGCTGCCCTCCAAAATAGGATGCCTTTGAGGCAAGCGTAAAGGTGCCTAGAGCCGCCACATTCGCACGCGACCTGTGCCACGCAATTCCGTTTCCCCAAGCGGCTCGCAAGCAAAATCCGGTGTGAGCAATTGGTGGGTTGCATCCGAAATACGGATTTCATCGGGCTCAGCGGCCTTTTGGATGCGTGCGGCGAGATTGACGGTGTCGCCCCACAGGTCATAGACAAACCGTCTTTTGCCTATGACGCCCGCCACGATCGGTCCGGAGTGAATTCCAATCCTGAGGCTTAGCGGTTCGCCTGCGAAGCGCTCGCGCCTGGCTGCCGCCCGTAGCTCGAGCGCATAATGCGCCAAGGCTTGCGCATGATCGGATCGCGCGGTGGGCAGGCCAGAGACCGCCATTACGCAATCGCCGATGGTCTTAATCTTTTCGCATCCATATTCTTCCGAGAGCATATCCGCCGACTTGAAGAAGTAATTCAGAATAGCGAGCGTGGGCGCGGCTCCGACGCTCCGCGCCTTTTCCGTAAAACCTACGATGTCGGCAAAGAGCACACTGACTTCCGCATGGTTGTCCGCAATCTGCTCATCCGCTTTCAGCCGCTCCGCGATCGACGCTGGAAGAATGTTGAGGAGCAGGGATTCGGCGCGCCGGTATTCGCGCGACAAGCCCTCCTGGCTCTCCCTTAACGCCTCGTTCGTCGATTGCAGCTTGGCATTGAGCTGGCGCTCCCTCTCCTGCAGGAGCGTCATTTCGTATGCCTTCTGCTGAAGCCGCTGCTGGTGGTCGCGTTCGGGCGTGGCGTCGAGAAACACCAGCCACACCGAGCCGCTGTCACCAAAGAGATGAAGGTCGGCGACGTGGCCGCCGGGCAGTTCCATCATCGGCATATGGAATGGAAGCTCCGGGCAAGGCAGCAGCCCTTCCATGAATTCAAGCTGCTCGGCAACGGGCTCGCCGATGCGAAGCGACGAGAGCCCGTAAAAGTCGAGGTTGCCGCCCTTCTCTTCTATGCATTGCCGGGCGTCGATCTTCAGATACGCTGCGAAGCGCCCATTGGAAAAGAAGTCGTATATCCAGCTTCTGACTTCTTTCGGCAAACTGGACATGGTCTACTTGGCGACCATCGAAGCAAGCTGACGAAACGCATCGTCGACATGTTCGCCCGATAGCGCGCTCGTCAGATAGACCTGCCATCCACGTTGTTTGAGTTCGTCGATCTCGCCTTCCGGTATCGCCCACCGCTCGGTCAGGTCGGATTTGTTGAACAGCAATATGAACGGCATGGCACCGAATTCGGCCTCGCACCGTTCACGCAGCGTGAGCGCCACGGCAAGAGTGGCTGGCCGGGTTCCATCGGCGACAAGCACGAGCCCGGTCGCGCCTCGCACATAGCTGACGCGGAACGAACCGATATCGTCTTCGCCGGCCAGGTCCCACAAGATCAAGTCCACGGTCTTGTCCGGAAACGCGACGCTTTTCTTGTCGATCTTGACGCCGACCGTGGTCAGGTAGTTTTCCGAGAAGATGCTTTGGACAAACCTGCGCACCAGGCTCGTCTTGCCGACGGCGAACCCGCCCAACATGCAGATCTTTTTTTGCAGCATCCCGGGCTCCGCACTACTCCAGGTTCACTGTAACCGAAACCCGGCGGTTGGTGGAGTTCCCAGTTCGGCTATTTTCGTTTTCGGGTACCGCCGGCTCAAAGGTGCCGGCGCCCCGAACCAAGAGCAGTTCCGGAGCGACGCCGCGCTTGTTGAGAAGCGCGCGAACTGTCTCGGCGCGGGCAGCGCTGATCGAGGCGTTGGCCGTCTCACGACCCGTTGTGTCCGAATGGCCGGTCAACATGAACCGCGCTGTCACGCCTGCCTTGCGGGCATTTTCGGCGAATTCCTTCAACTGATCAGCCAATCTGTCGAGCACCGGCGTCTGCTCCGGTCCCGGGACAACTCTACCGGAAGAGAAGAAAATATCGGTCGTCTGGATGGCCTCTCTCAACTGATTAAGCTCTGCAAGGT
>NZ_RZRY01000751.1:0-2820 GCF_003998035.1 Mesorhizobium sp. M2A.F.Ca.ET.039.01.1.1
GGTATAGAGCTGCTCGATATAGCCCAGCGGATGGCCTGTCTGCTGTTCGACCCAGTCCCTCAGGCCAGACTGCAGCGATCGGTGGCTGAGCTCGAACGGCCCGGACGGAAGGGAATCCCGCTGCCCGACGGTGAGAACACAAGGCTCACGGTCGCTCACGGCGGCGACGACCGCGATCAAGTCCAAATTGATGTCGCGGCTTTCCCGAGCGTTGCTATCTTTGTTTCGTGTTACTTGGTGGTGCATGTTGCAGAACGTGGCCGTGCTCTGTGAGGTGACGCGGCTAAACCGATTTAATCAAACGTGTACCATGCCGGGCCGCTCGTCAACGGCGTACCTGTACGGTGTTTTGCTGCTCGCACTTGCATAAAACTGGTCCAAACGCGACACCCGCGATAGGTAACGCAACGGAAGGCGCGCCTTTTTGCCGACCGTGAAGACGCGGCGAGCGTTCGATCTCAGCCAAGTTAGGGACGGTCATCAGGTGGGACAATCTCATTAGGCGTATGGCAGAATAGAGAACACAAATAGCCACTAAGCGGGACAGGAACTGAGCTCGCAAAGCTTCGGTTTTCGGATCATGTCTCCTGATTTAACTGAGAGCGTGGGCCGATTCCCTACGACCACTAGTCTGGCAGACCGGCGCCTCCGGGTTCGCGACGAGGGCATCATCCTCCCAACTGTCCCAGAGCTTTGTCCCCACGTCTACGCATTCGCCCGAGCCCCAGTTAACGGTCGGCGTGGGTTGGGGTGTCCACCGGGCGGAGCTTTGGCTTCTTCCTCGGTCGGCATAGTGTTCGATAGGGTAAACCGGCCTCAGCAACCGTGCGAGCGGCGCCAATCTGGAAGCCGCAGCTTCTCCGACACTTGCGGGCTACCTTCCTTGCCTTCTGCCTCGACAGGCTGCGCTATCGGCAGAGCGCTGCGCAGGAAGGGAGCAATACCCAAATCTTGAGTTCTTCGCGCGTCGGTTTTTCCTGCACAGGGAAGAGCTAATTCTTCCGGGCTCCGGGGCGAGGCGCGCGCGGCGGATTCACTGGGCTGAACTGTGAGGGAAGGTGCTCGCGCGCCGCAGTGACGCCCAAGATTGCACGGCAGGGTTGCAAATTGGGTGATCTGTGATAAGGAAATGTGAAATCAGAAGAGGCCTATTGAAATGAAGCGCATGCAAGAAAAGGACATTCCCGCATTCGTGCAGGACGTGGTCGCAACGGGCTGCGATATCTGCGCCGTCGGTCCGAGTTGTTACTCCCTGGGCGATACCGATGTTCCGCGCGACAAGCGTAGGGGATTGTACAAGAAGCTCGGCCAAATCGATGCGCGCTACGGGGGCCGCGATCACCTGCGTTACCAGATTGCGGCGCACCTGGCCTCGATTGGCCGCTACATCGACGCGCCCCCAAAGGAGGAGGAGGCCTGGATCGATAATGAAACACCCGAGTTGGCCGAGGTCACACCTTACGACGTGGCGCACTTTCAGACTTACGCTGTCCTGCTGATGTCGGAGGCGATGGGCCTCGACTGGCGCAAGGTGGCACGAGCCATCTTGAACATTGACGCAGAGCGCCAGCCGGAACGGGCACGTCTGGCTTGGACATCCCACCTGGCGCGGGCGCGGTGGCTAGCGACGAGCGGGTGCGGGCAGCTTTAGAGCGATCGGTCGCAAAAGCCGCCGCCGTACGGGAAGCTCGCATGACCAAGGCAGCCGTTGTCAAAGGCAAAGATGGAACATTTCGAGCGGCGGCGTGTCGAAAAAACTGCAAGCTTTTTTCGTTCATACGCTAAATCGGGTACCAGATCGACACGTCCAGGACGGCTTGGCATCATCAGGATGTAAGGTTCGTTACGCTGCTCAACGCCATCCTTGTGATGGCGTTGAGCAGAAGGCGAGCTCCGGACCTTAGGCGTTAGCCTAGCGTTTCGCGGCTGGCTTCTTGACTGGAGTTGTCTTCTCTTGCCATGCCAAGTTGCCGCCGATTAACTCGGGGCAGCCGTCCTTTGCCCAATGGCATAGCCGACAGTTCTTGCGCGTTCGGAAGGTTGGTCGTCCGATTGATCGTTTCCGTTCCTCAGAAGTCGCGAGGAGATTGGGAGGGCAACGGTATTCATCTAGAAGCTAGGATGCGCTGCTTTGCCCTCTTCATCATGGCTATTACTCGGAAGCCCATGAGTCTTGGGAGATCTGTGGCGCTCAAGCCATCGGCTTTCGGAAAGACCGGCGACGCTTCGTCTCAACGACTATTCCAGCCGTATTTTTCGCGTTGAACACGGCCGTTTGCTTCGGCTTCGGTTGGGGTGGGGCATCAGGCACCCTTGGCTCCGGCGTCTTCTTGGTCTCTTCCTTGTTCTTGCGGGCGCACAGCAAAGCCTTGGCGCTCGCCGCCTCCGCATCCGATACCTCGCCGGCCGGCTCGCCATCAAGATCGACCCGCACAGCGCCAGCATTCAGTCTCGCCAAGTACCTGGGCATGCTGGTATAGGCGCGCAGGGCTCTCCTCAATTCATCATCTGACAGTTCGCCGTCCAGCACGCGAATGTCATGATGGATGCCGATCCTAAGCGGCATGGGCGCTTTCGGATTGAACGCCGCAGGCCACTTTGCCGATAGATGCCGGAAAAGCTGTGCGGGCGATTTCCCTCGGTTGGGTGTCGTCATGATCAAGCCTCGCCCGATTTGTTTTGTTCCCAGTTCGGACGCTCCGTAGCACCCATATATGCAATGATTGTGGACGCCTGAAAAAGTCGCCGGGCAGGGGCCTTGAAGAGATGCTCTCGACCGGCGTCAAACCACCAGCTTTGTGATCATAGCATCGGGTGCAC
>NZ_RZRY01000752.1:0-2815 GCF_003998035.1 Mesorhizobium sp. M2A.F.Ca.ET.039.01.1.1
GACCATGTCAAGACAGGCGATCTCGTGCTGATGCTCGCGGCCGAGGAGAAGATCTCCAATGTCGACAACGCCAGGCAGCTGCTTGTGCAGCGCAAGGCCGAGCTCGACGCCGCCGAGCGGCTGGCCAAGACCGGCAATCTGCCGAAGCTGCAGCTCGACACTGCCCGTTCCAACCTGACGCTCGCGCAATCGCAGCTCGATGCCGCGCAGGCGGAGCTCGACCGCAATGAGGTGAAGGCGCCGTTCGACGGCGTCATCGACCGCATCCCGGTGGAGCTCGGCAGCTCGGTGATGCAGGGCGGCGAGGTGGCGACGATCCTGAAGCTTGATCCGGTCATCGCGCGCGGCGAGATCAGCGAGCGTGACCTGCGCTACGTCAAGATCGGCGACCAGGCCGATGTGCGTCTGGTCAACGACCAGAAGGTCACCGGCACGGTTCGCTACATCAGCCGCGATGCCTCGGCGCAGACCCGCACCTTCCGCGTCGAGGTGGCGATCCCCAATGGCGACGGCTCCATCCCCGCCGGCATGACGGCCGAGATCACGCTCAGCGCCGAGCCGACCAATGCGGTCATGCTGCCGCGTTCGGTGGTGACGCTCGGCGACAAGGGCGACCTCGGCATCCGCGCCGTGGGCAAGGACGACAAGGTGGCCTTCTTCCCGATCGATCTCGTCGACGACACGCCGCACGGCCTGGTGCTGGGCGGCATTCCGGAAGATGCGCGCATCATCGTCGCCGGCCAGGAGCTGGTAAAGGAAGGCGACTTGGTGAAGCCCGTCGAGGCCGATCAGGCGACCATCAGCAAGCTGATCGGCGAAGCCGCCGCCGGCACGCAGTAAAGCACGACGCGTCCGTCGCCGGGCCAATCCCGCGACGGCGGTCCGCAGCCTTGGAAGCATAACAGGCCGAAGTCATGGATATCGTCAGACTCGCCATCAACAATGCCCGCCTCACAATATCGGCGCTGCTGTTCCTGCTCGTCGCGGGCTGGGTCGCCTATCAGTCGACACCGAGGGAAGCGGAGCCCGACGTTCCGATTCCGATGATGTATGTCAGCCTGATCTATCAGGGCATCTCGCCGGAGGATTCCGAGCGCCTGCTGCTGAGGCCAATGGAAAGCAAGCTCAAGAGCCTCAAGGGGCTGAAGGAGATGCGCTCGGCCGCCTTCCAGGGCGGCGGCTATGTGCTGGTCGAATTCCAGCCGCAGACGGATCTCGCGACGGCGCTGCAGGATACGCGCAGCAAGGTGCAGGACGCCAAGGCCGACCTGCCGCAGGCGGCCGAGGAGCCGACGGTCAACGAGGTCAACGTTTCGGAATTCCCGGTCCTGGTCGTGACGCTTTCCGGCGATGTGCCGGAGCGCGTGCTGACGGCCGCCGCGCGCGAGCTGCGCGACCGTATCGAGGAAGTGCCCGGCGTGCTCGAAGGCTCGCTGCAGGGCGCGCGCGACGACCTCGTCGAGGTCGTCATCGACCCGGTCAAGCTGTCCTCCTACGGGCTGCAGCTCGATCAGGTGATTCAGGGCGTCGCTTCCTCCAACAGCCTTGTCGCGGCCGGTAATCTCGAGGGCTCGGAAGGCAAATACGCGGTCAAGGTGCCGTCGCTGATCGAGACGCCGGAAGATGTCGCCAACCTGCCGGTCGTCGCCACACCGAACGCCGTGGTCCAGGCCAAGGACGTCGCCACCATCCGCTCGACCTTCAAGGACGCCGAGACAGTCACCCGGCTCGACGGCAAGCCGGCCATCGCCATCGAAGTGAAGAAGCGCATCGGCGCCAACCTCATCGACACCCTGATCCATGTCCGTGAAGTGTCGGACAATTTCATCAAGACCATGCCCGAGGGCATGCATGTCACCTACACGCAGGACAAGTCGGTCTTCGTCAACCAGCTGCTCGGCGACCTGCAGAACCATGTGATGATCGCCGTCATCCTGGTGTTCATCGTCATCCTCTATGCGCTGTCGGGACGGGCTTCCCTGCTCATCGGGCTTGCCATCCCATCATCGTTCCTGATGGGCATCCTGCTGCTCGCCATGATGGGCTACACGATCAACATGATCGTGCTGTTCAGCCTGATCCTGGCTGTCGGCATGCTGGTGGACGACGCCATCATCGTCACCGAATTCGCCGAACGGCGCATGAGTGAGGGCATGCCGAAGGCCGACGCCTTCGCGCTGGCCGCCAAGCGCATGGCCGGCCCAGTCATCGCGGCGACGATGACGCGCATCGCCGCCTTCTCGCCGCTCTTGTTCTGGCCCGGCATCATCGGCGATTTCATGAAATACATGCCGATCACGCTGATCGTGACGCTGTCGGCTTCGATGCTCTATGCGCTGGTGTTCGCGCCGACTTTGGGCGCGATCTTCGCCAAGGCGCCGGAGCATCACGAGGAGGGCAATCGCGACGGCTGGTACATGGCCGTGGTCAAGCAGG
The DNA here is from genome assembly GCF_003998035.1 of Mesorhizobium sp. M2A.F.Ca.ET.039.01.1.1. Taxonomy (NCBI): domain Bacteria; kingdom Pseudomonadati; phylum Pseudomonadota; class Alphaproteobacteria; order Hyphomicrobiales; family Phyllobacteriaceae; genus Mesorhizobium; species Mesorhizobium sp. M2A.F.Ca.ET.039.01.1.1. Next base: position 2,437 of record NZ_RZRY01000752.1, read on the forward strand.
CTGTCCGCTTCCCGATGACTGTCATCCTGCTCACCGTCGGGCTTTTGGTCGGCGTCGGCTTCGCCTATTCGAAATATGGCGCGGGCGTCGAGTTCTTCCCGAGCGTCGAGCCGGATTACGGCCTGCTCTATGTCCATGCCCGCGGCAATCTTTCGCTGGCGGAAATGGACGCCGCCACCAAGACGGCGGAAAGCCGGCTGCTCGGCTGGCCCGGCGTGAAGTCGGTCTATACGCGCGCCGGCAAGACGCAAGGCGGCGGCCAGGACATTCCTGAGGATGTCGTCGGCGTCATCCAGTACGAGTTCGTCGACTGGCGCGAGCGCAAGTCGGCCAACCAGATCCTCAGCGACCTGCGCGGCGTCATGGCCGGCATTCCCGG
>NZ_RZRY01000753.1:0-2804 GCF_003998035.1 Mesorhizobium sp. M2A.F.Ca.ET.039.01.1.1
CTGCGGCCGGTCAGCGCGGCTCGAAGTGGTTGGGCCACCGCGCCAAGCTTGTATCCGCCAGCCTGCGCGAACTCGCGGATCGAAGCCTCCGCCGAGGCGGCGCTCCACTCGCCCTGGACAGAAGACAACGCGCCATGCGCGCCGCGCAGAATCGCGCGCGCATCCGCGCTGAGCAAGCCCGCTGCCTTCTCGTCCAGGAGCAGTGGCCGCCCGGCAAACAGGAAAGCCGCGCCGTCCACCAGCTCCACCAGGGTCTTGGCCCGCTCCTTGAGGCCGGGCATAGCGGCAAGCAGCTGCGCCTTGCGCTTGTCATCGAGCTTTGCGGCGAGCGCCGGACCCCCTTCAAGATAGGGCAGAGTGGCGACGAAGATATCGAACAGCGCGCGATCGTCCATCTTGCGCATATGCACGCCGTTCAGCGCCTCGAGCTTGGCGAAGTCGAAGCGGGCAGCGCCCTTGTTGACGTCGCCGATGTCGAACCAGGCGATCATGTCCTCGATCGACATCACCTCGTCGTCGCCATGGCTCCAGCCGAGCCGCGCCAAATAGTTGAGCAAGGCTTCCGGCAAATAGCCCATGGCGCGATAGGCCTCGACGCCCAGCGCGCCGTGCCGCTTCGACAGCTTGGCGCCGTCGGCGCCGTGGATCAGCGGGATATGCGACATCGACGGCACCGCCCAGCCCATGGCGTTGTAGATCACGGTCTGGCGCGCGGCGTTGGTCAGGTGATCGTCGCCGCGGATGATGTGGGTGACGCCCATGTCGTGGTCGTCGACGACGACGGCATGCATGTAGGTCGGGTTGCCGTCCGAGCGCAGGATGATGAAGTCGTCGAGATCCTTGTTGGGAAAGCGCACCTCTCCCTGCACGCGGTCATGGACGACCGTCTCGCCCTCGGTCGGCGCCTTGATGCGGATGGCGCCCTTGACGCCTGCCGGCGCCTCGGAGGGATCGCGGTCGCGCCACTGTCCGTTATAACGCGGCGGCAGGCCCTTGGCTCTCGCCGCCTCGCGCATCGCCTCCAGCTCCGCCGGCGTCTCATAGCTGTAATAGGCTTTGCCCAGGCGCACGAGCTCCTCGGCCACCTCGCGATGGCGCGGGGCGCGCTCGAACTGGGAGACGGCGTCGCCATCCCAGGAAAGGCCAAGCCAGTTCAATCCGTCCAGAATGGCGGCCGTGGCGGCTTCGGTGGAGCGCTCGCGATCGGTGTCCTCGATACGCAAAAGCATCGTGCCGCCGGTGTGCTTGGCATAGAGCCAGTTGAACAGCGCCGTGCGCGCCCCGCCAATATGCAGGTAGCCTGTGGGCGAGGGGGCAAAACGGGTGACGACCTTGTCGGACATGGAACTCTCGAAGAAGCGCGCTGAGACGGCATATTTCGCGCGGGCTTTCGCGCTTTGCGCGTTCATGTAGCATAGGCGGTCTGGGGCGCAAGGGGCAGACCCGATGGCTGGACGTGGCCGGGGTACGGAGGAGGGCGGGGAAACGACAGCTGGCGTCAGCGAGCGCCTGATGTTTGCCCATGCCGAGCCCCAAGAGGCGCCGCCGATTCAGCTTCCGCAGCCGCGCGCACCAGCCGAGCATCTGCCTGATGGCCACGGCGCAGTACTGCCGGTCTCGCCAACAGCCGGCGGCGGCCGGATCCGCAAACAGCTCGGCAGCGTTTCGCTTCCCGCGCTGCGGCGAAGCGTTGCGGTCGCTGCCAGCACCGAGATCGACCGGGGCGTCGGCTTTCTGCTGGTGCCGGTGTTCCTGGCCGCCGGCGTCATCTATTACTTCTCGCTGAGCACCGAGCCTGATCTCTACAGGCCGCTTGCGGCGGTGGCGCTGATGGCTGTCTGCGCGGCGGTGTCGCGCTCCTGGCAGAAAACGCACCTTGTCTTCATGGCATCGCTTTTCTGCGCGCTCGGCTTCCTCTCGGCCAAGGTGGAGACCTGGCGGATGGCGACCCCGATGCTGGGGTCCGAAATCCAGACCCGGCTGACCGGCCGCCTGGTCACCGCCGAAGCGATGGCCAATGGCCGTGTGCGGCTGACCATCGATCTCATGTCCACCGAGCACCCGACGCTGCGCTACGCGCCGGACCGCGTTCGGCTGTCGGCGCGCAGGATCCCGTCCGGCATGACGGCAGGGTCGATGCTGACCGGCTATGCCAAGCTGCTGCCGCCGACCGGTCCGGTACGCCCGGACAGCTATGACTTTTCCTTCGACAGCTACTTTAGCGGCATCGGCGGCAGCGGCTTTTTCCTGGGCGATCCAAAGCTGTTGGCTCCGGCTTCGACTGCGCCAACGGGGGCACCCTTCGGCGCGCGCATTGCGTCGGCCGTGGAAAACGCGCGCGAAGGGATCGCCGACCACATCCGGAGCAGCATTGGCGGGTCCGAAGGCGAGATCGCGGCGGCGCTGATCGTCGGCGTGCGCGCCGGCATTCCGGAAGCGATCAACGAGTCGATGCGACGGACCGGCATCTATCACATCATATCGATCTCCGGCCTGCACATGGCGCTGGTGGCCGGCACGATCATGTTCCTGCTGCGCGGCGCCTTCGCGTTGTTTCCGGATTTCTCGTCCCGCCGCCCGGTGAAGAAATACGCCGCGGCGATCGCGCTGGCCTCGATCGCCGCTTACCTCGTCATCTCCGGCATCGTGGTGGCGGCCGAGCGAAGCTTCATCATGCTTGCGGTTATGCTTGTAGCGGTGCTCTTCGACCGCGCGGCTTTGACGATGCGCAACCTGGCAATCTCGGCGATTGCCGTCATCCTTGTCTCGCCACATGAAGTGGTCGGCCCGAGCTTCCAGATGTC
>NZ_RZRY01000754.1:0-2798 GCF_003998035.1 Mesorhizobium sp. M2A.F.Ca.ET.039.01.1.1
CGCGCACAGCATGCGCAGCACCAGCACGCGGTTCTCGACCAGATCCGACAGCGGCACCAGGAAGAACAGCCCGGCCGCATAGCCGAGCAGGGTGGCCATCGAGACCAAGCCGCTCTCCGATGCCGCGGCGCCGAGCGACGGCCCGATCAGCCCGACCAGTGTCTGCGGCGCGAACAGATTGGTGACGATGATGCCGACCGAAGCGGCAAACAGCAGGGTCTGGGACGGGGTGATGGTGCTGCCGCAGGCATGTCGCGGCCGTTCGACGAGCTCGGCCGTGGCGATCCGCGCATTGTCTGTTCCGTTCATGGTGGCCTCGCATCTTTCGCGAGGACTTTATGGGCAACGATCATAATGCTACAATTGAAATGACCTGATAATGATTATGCGAGTTGCGCATGAACATCCATGATCTCGAAGCCTTCGTCGCCGTCGTCGAAACCGGCTCGATCGTCGGTGCTTCGGCGAGGCTCAACCTCACCCAGCCCGGCGTGACGCGTCGGGTGCAGAATCTCGAGGAGCGGCTGGCGACGCCCTTGCTCGACCGCCAGTCGAAGCCGCTCAAACCCACCGCATCCGGCCGCGAGGCCTATGAGCATGGCCGCCGCGTGCTGCGCTCGCTGGAGGACCTGAAGGCGGGCGTCTCGCCGGCGGGCGAGGTGCGTGGTGAGTTCCGCCTCGGCGTCATGCCCTATCTCTCGACCAGCGCGCTGTCCGAGCCGCTCGACAGTCTTCGCGCGGCATTCCCGCAGCTGACGCTGAAGATCACCTCGAGCCTCTCGCCGCGCCTTGTGGAGCAGGTGCTGCACAGCGAGATCGACGCGGTGGCCGTCTGCCTCGCCGAGGGCGTCGCGCCGCCGCCCGAACTCGTCGGCGACGATCTCGGCGTGCAGGCGGTGCTGCTGGTGGCCTCGCCAAGCCTCGGCGTGCCGAAGCCCGCCGAGCTCGACGATCTTGCGCGCTACCCTTGGGTGCTCAACGAAACCGGCTGCGGCTTCCGCGCCTTCATCCGCCACCGTTTCGAGGCGGCGCGGCTGCCTTTCCATGTCGGCGTCGAGGCGCAGGTCGCGGACCTGAGAATGTCGCTGGTCGCGCGTGGCCACGGCATCGGCGTCGTCACGCCCGGCGCGCTGTCGGGCAGCCAATGGCGCGACGCGGTCGAGGTGGTCGACTGCCCCGGCTTCAAGCCGCAGGTGCGCTGCTGGCTGCTCCACCGCCCCCCGGCCGGCAGGCTGGCACGCCCGATCGCGGTCTTCCGCGAGGCGCTGGCCGAGGCGCTGAAGGGCCCGATGCCGCTGATATCGTAAAAGCCAGGCGCCTTATCTCCCCCCTGACCGTGGAAAAAGCGATTTCAGTACTTTGGCAAACCCAAGCGTTAGAGACTGCCAGAGGGAGCGGGCCGCAACGTCCGTCGAGTTCGCTATTTCCGGGTCTTGCGATCGGGGCAGGGAGGCGAGCCACGAATCCCAAAACTGCTGCTGCATGGAGACGAACACGGGCATCACATCGTAACCTTCGTCAAATATATTGACTAAGTCGCTCTCCTTGGGACGCTCCCCCGTTTTCACTTTGCAGACCACCAATCCACGACTCATCCCTGTCACGGTGCCTTCAGGGAAAACATTCGCGCTCGCGCCATAACAAAAGGGCAGTATTCCATCCACTTCGAGCTGCTTGCGGATTTGGCATAGGGCTTCGAAATAATCGTCTTCCTCGGCAACGATGACTTTGTCGCGATAGCTGCAGGTGAGCCTGCACCGAGTCCCCACATTCCGCGGCGTGAACACCGCCTGCTCGTCACCTGCCGTGCCCCCTCCGATCAGGAACACGGTGTATTGTTCATCCATTGTCATCCCCCAATCCTTTGGTCACATTAGTTGCAATGATTTATCAATGCAACTGAAAATTGCGTATGTGTTGACTAGAGTTGCTGCTTGCTGGCTCCTGCCTCGGCCTTGACCTAGCCCACACCCACGTTATCTTCGCGCAATGCCGAACGCCGCTCCCTCCGCCGCCGCGCCGCTCATCGTCATCGACCTGCAGACCGGCATGTTCGACGGTCGTTTCGACCCGCCGATCCATGACGCCGACTCCATCGCCGAGCGCTCGCGCACGCTGATCGACTGGGCGCGGCGCTCCGGCCGCAAGGTGGCGTTCATCCGCCATGACGGGCCGGAGGGCGATCCGCTCGCGCCGGGCGCCTCCGGCTGGCCGGTCTGGCCGCTGCTCGGCCAGGCGGCCGACGAGCCGACCTTCGGCAAGAAAATCGGCAACGCCTTCTCCAACCCCGAACTCGCCGAATGGGTGGCGGGGCAGGGCGCGAAGGACGTCTTGCTCATCGGCGCACAGACCGATTTCTGCGTCGCCGCAACCGTCAAGGGCGCCTTGGCCGAGGGCTTGGGCGTCACGGTGGTCTCCGACGCGCATTCGACTCTGGATTCGCTCGAGGAGAAAGCGCCCGACATCATCGCCCGCCACAATGAGGCCTTTGCCGGCCAGGGCGCGCGCTTGACGACGACGGCGGAGTTGACGGAAGGCTGAGCGCATTCTTCCTTCCCCCTTGTGGGAGAAGGTGTCGCCGAAGGCGACGGATGAGGGGTGCTCCAGGGAAAGCCAGCGTCTCACTCCGCTGGAACACCCCTCATCCGTCTCGGCGCTACGCGCCGATCCACCTTCTCCCTCAGGGAGGGCTTTGCACGGAACTGAGTTGGTGATTCCGTATGTCCGGCATGAAGGGGAGATGATTCGGATGGTCGATCGCGTGCTTGGACAACTGAGCCTTGCGGATGGGCTGGTGT
>NZ_RZRY01000755.1:0-2795 GCF_003998035.1 Mesorhizobium sp. M2A.F.Ca.ET.039.01.1.1
GGGTAGGGCAGGCGGCAAATACCGCCCTCATTCGCGCATCGCCGCAGCTGCTGCGCCGACGCGGTGGCAGGGAACAGGGCCGTAGCGGCCGCGGCCAAGCTGACGAGGCAGATGAAGGCCAGCGTTGCTCGGATCGAGACGTGAAAAGTTCTTAACACGAATTGTCTCCCGGTTTGGTTGTGCTGCGGCATCCTACAGCAGGCGGATTAAATGCGCGATGAATGCCTGATCGGAGGCTATTGTTAACTCGGGCGGCCCTACGGGCGGCCGGGGCTCAATATCTAATGATCCGCCGCTCAACGAGGACCACCAGGCAGAACAGCGCGATCGACAGCGATGACGAAAGAACGATCGCGGCGTAGAGCCGGTCGGACTGATAGTTGAAGGTCGCCTGGATGATCAGCGCGCCGAGCCCTTTGTCCGAGCCGATCCACTCGCCGACGATGGCGCCGATCACGGCGGTGGCCGACGCGATCCTGAGTGACGAGAACAACATCGGCAGAGCACGGTGCAGGCGCAGGCTCCAGAAGATCTCCGAGCGCGTCGCCGACAGCACCCGGAACAGCTCGTGTTCGTTGTCGCTGGCCGAATCGAGGCCGCGGATCATGTTCACCAGCGTCGGGAAGAAGCAGATCACCGCGGCGATGACGATCTTCGGAGTCATGCCGAGGCCGAAGATCAGGATGATGATCGGCGACAGCGCCAGGATGGGGATGGTGTTGAAGAAGAGCACGATCGGGAAATAGGCCGCCTGCAGGACGCGGCTGTGGACGAAGAGCACGGCCAGCAGCACGGCAGCGAGATTGCCGATGACGAAGCCGGCCAGCGCCTCGATCAGCGTCGGCCGCAGATTGTCGATGAGGAGCGCAAAATTCCTTTGGAAGACGCCGAAAATCGCCGTCGGTGTCGGCACGATATAGGCGGGCACGCCGAGCAACGGCAAAAGATATTGCCAGGCGAGCAGGATCGAAGCCGCGCCGAGAACGGGGAGCGCGGCCGTCATGTGCGGGGAGAGCGGCGCCTGTCTCACGATGCGCGCTCCAGCGCCGTTCGCAGATCGGCCATGGCGGCGACGATCGCCGCATCCTCGCGCTTGCAGCGATTGCCTTCCTGCTTGAGAGGCCGCATGTCGAGGTCCTTCAAGACACGTCCCGGATTGGCGGCCAGCACGATGACGCGCTCACCGAGATAGGCGGCTTCGGCGATCGAATGGGTGACGAAGAGGATGGTCGTGCCGCTGCGCCGCCAGAGCGCCAACAGCTCATCGTTCAATCGGTCGCGCGTGATCTCGTCCAGTGCGCCGAAGGGTTCGTCCATCAGAAGCAGTTTCGGTTCGCCGAGCAGGGCGCGCGCGATCGCCACGCGCTGGCGCTGGCCGCCGGAGAGCTGGTGCGGCAGGCGCTCACTGAGGGCGCCGAGCCCCATCAATTCAAGCAGTTCCGTGCTGCGATCCTCGATCTTGCGTGTCAGGCTGCGCAGGCCGACGCCAAGCGGCAAGCGCACATTGTCGCGCACCGTGCGCCAGGGAAGGAGGGTCGAATCCTGGAAGACGAAGCCGACATCGCGCCGCGAGCGCACCGTATGCGGCGTCTCGCCAAGCACGCTGATCGTGCCGCCGAGCGGATCGAGCAGGTCGGCCACCACCCTGAGCAAGGTCGACTTGCCGCAGCCTGACGGGCCCAGGATCGACAGGAAGGAACCGGCCTCGACGGTGAGGTCGAGGCCGGCGAGCACTTTGACGGCCGTCTGCCGGCCGCCATAGCCGACATCCAGCCGTCGCGCTTCGATCGCGTGCGGCATTAGATCAGCACAACGTCTGATTGGACCGTCATGCTGATCTAACTCTTAGTTGGAGCATGACTTTTTCCAAAAGCCGGTTCCCACCTCTTGAGATCATGCTTTACGCGGCGGGCGCGTCGAGCTTGGGCCGGTCGGCTGCCGAGAGTTCGAGTATCTTGGTGGTGTAGACATCGGCGGCCGCCGGGCGACCGTTTGGATACTGGCCAACCTTGTCGAGCAGCGCCAATTGCTCCTCTATCGAGGCTGGGTCGAACGTGCCCCAGCCGTCCTTGGCGGTGGCGCCGTCAAAGGAGAGTTTCAGCACCAGATTGACGGTCTTTTCCTCCCAGCCAAGATCCATTTCCGGATAGGCGGCGACCATCTTCTTGACCGCTTCCTGCGGATTGGCATGCACCCAGCCCCAGCCTTTGCCGACGGCGCCGATGAACTTCGCCAGCGTCTCAGGATCCTTTTCGATTGCCGCGTCGGTAGCGAAATAGACGTCCGCGTAGGAGCTTAGCCCGAGGTCGCGCGTCAGAAGGTCGATGCGGTCGTCGCCGACGACGCTGAGCGCCTGGGTGTTGGTGATCCAGCCGCCGATGGCGTCGACATCGCCGCGCACCAGCGGCGCCTTGTCGAAGCCGACATTGACGATGGTCACCTCCGACGGGTCGATGCCGTTCTTGGCCAGGATCTCGTCGATGACGAAGCGCGCCGTCGGCTGGATACCGATCTTCTTTCCCTTGAGATCGGAGACACTGCGGATCGGCTTGGCCGGTTTCGAGGTCAATGCGTAAGGACCGGTACGGAAGCCGCAGGCGATGATTTTGATCGGCACGCCGCTGGCGCGGGCAGAATATAGCTGCGGCGTTTCCGAGAACTGCCCAAGCTGGGCGGCGCCCGAAATGACCGGCGGCACGGTCGACGCGTTGGGGCCGCCGGGGCTGAACTCGACCTCCAGCCCAGCGTCCTTGAAATAGCCGTTGGCGACGGCCGCGATATCGCCGATCTGGCCG
>NZ_RZRY01000756.1:0-2794 GCF_003998035.1 Mesorhizobium sp. M2A.F.Ca.ET.039.01.1.1
GGCTAGTACCAGCGGCCAGTCGGAGGCGAAGGCGACCGTGTCTTTGGCGACGCCGAAATAGGTGTAGTTGCCGAGCAGCCCGAGCGAGGCGAGGCCGGCCAGGATCACCGCCGTCAGCACCAGCCCGTTGGTGCGCGCCTCATAGGCCCGGCCCATTTCCTCGATGGCGAAGACGATGCCGGCGAGCGGCGTGTTGAAGGCGGCGGCTATGCCGGCGGCGGATCCCGCCAAGATCAGCCCGCGCGCATGCGCCATGCCGCCCCAGCGCGCCGCCTGCAGCATCACCGAAGCGCCGACTTGCACCGTCGGGCCTTCGCGGCCGATCGAGGCGCCGCAGGCGAGGCCGGCGACGGTGAGCGCTATCTTGCCCACCACCAGCCTGAGCGACAGGATGCGGCTGCGATCGTCCTCGTCGCGCAGATGCCGCGCCGCGATCGCCTGCGGAATGCCGCTGCCTTGTGATCCCGGGAGGAAGGAATGCGCCAGCCAGGCGCAGAGCACGAACCCAAGCGGCGTCACGATCAAAGGCAGATAGAAGCGCCAGCCGCCCTCATTGCCGGTCATGACATGGAACAGGGCCTGCGCGCGGTCGGCGAGCAGGGCGAACAGGACGCTGATCAGGCCGATCGAGATGGCGCCGGCCCAAAAGACGAGCCGCGGCTGCCAGACGCGCCGCGACACCCACATGGCGTGGGAACGCCGAAGCATGCGGTATTTTCGCGATATGCCGGCCATGACGAGCCTCTTGCTGGTAGGCCCGGCCTAGCACAATGACGGCGCCGATCAACCCGCGAGGACGAGCCCGACGCCATGCCGGCAACGTCCAGGAACGGCGCTCAAGGAGATGTGATACAAAGGCAGATAACCCGCCGGCGTACCGGCCGGCGGGGAGGTCGGCACGCGCTGTCGGCGAGGTCACATCGCCATTTTTTCGCATTCCGCCTGGGCCTTCTTGGTCGACGTGTCGATCATGTAGGCCTTGCCCTTGGCGTCGGTGATCATCATCATGCAATGCTTGATGGGCTTGGCCATCTTCATCATGTCGGCGCTCATCTTGGCGTCCGGCATCATGGTGCCCATGTGTCCGTCCGGCATGATCGCGGTGACCTGGCCGCCCTTCATCATGGTCATGGCGCCCATTGTGTCCTCGGCGGAGGCCTGCGAGGCGCAAAGACCGGCGAAACCGGCAATGAGTGCGAACTTGATCGAGTGCATCTGAACAACTCCCATTGTTGAGGGGCATGGTCGCCCTCTTCCGGTTCGCCGACGCAGCGCGAATGGTTACGCCAACACGAATATGTGATCGATTTTCAGACGGCGGCAGCCGTCAGCGCCGCGCCTCGGTGCAGCAGGGGGGTCAAGATTTGTTGACCTCTGTGCCAGCCGAAATCGCTATCGCTTCGCATCGATCGGGCCATAAAGCAGTCCGGTGCGGTGGGGGTCCGGACCGGCAGGGCCGCACGACATCGACGCCGGCTTGATCGCGGATGGCTGGCGGGCGGGCATCGCTTCCTGCACGACGGAACTGGCGGACAATTGGAACAGCATCTCTTCGCGACCGAGCGCGACCCGCGTCTCAAGCTGATCATCCCGGCCATCGTCGCCATCGCCTTCCTGATGGAACAGCTCGATTCCACCATCCTCACCACCGCCATTCCGGCCATCGCGCAAAGCCTCGACACCACCCTGGTCCGGCTCAATCTGGCGATCACCACCTACATCCTGACCCTGGCCGTGTTCATCCCGGTCAGCGGCTGGTTCGCCGACCGGTTCGGCGCCCGCAGGATCTTCGCCCTGGCGCTCTTCACCTTCACCCTGGGCTCGGTTCTGTGCGGCGTGGCCGACAGCGTCGGCATGCTTTTGGCCATGCGCGCGCTGCAGGGACTGGGCGGGGCCATGATGACGCCGGTCGGGCGGCTGATCCTGCTGCGCTCCTTTCCACGCAGCGGGCTGATCACCGCCATGACCTACATGACCTTGCCGGCGATCGTCGGTCCCGTCATCGGACCGCTGCTCGGCGGCCTCTTGACCACCTACGCCTCCTGGCGCTGGATCTTTTATGTCAACGTGCCGTTCGGCCTCATCGGCATTCTCGCCGCCTTGCACTTCGTCGACGATTTCCACGGCGAAGAAGCCCAGCCTTTCGACTTCGCCGGCTTCCTCATGGTGGGTACTGGCGCGGCACTCCTGCAATTCGGCTTGGAGAATATCGGCAGGCCGATCATTTCGCCGCTGGCGACCATGCTGGTGCTGGCGGCCTCGGTCCTGCTGCTCTTCGCCTTCGGCCACTATGCGCGCCGAGTCGCGGCGCCCGCGGTCGATCTCACGCTGTTCCGCTTCCGCTCCTTCCGGGTCGGCACGCTGGCCGGCGGGCTCTGCCGCATCGGCCTCAACGGCGCGCCCTTCCTGTTGCCGCTGATGCTGCAGGTCGGCTTCGGCATGAGCCCGGTCACCTCCGGATCGCTGACCTTCGTCGGCAGCTTCGGCGCGCTGCTGATGCGGCCGCTGCTGTCCTTCTTCCTGCGGCGCTTCGGCTTCAAGGCCGTGCTGAGCGGCAGCGCCGTGGTCGGCTCTGTTGCCGTGGCGGGCTTTGCCCTGCTCGACGCCGACACCCCGCATTGGCTGATCGGCCTCTATGTCTTTTGCTTCGGCATTGTTCGTTCGGCGCAGTTCATGTCGTCCAACACGCTGTCCTACGCCGACCTGCCGGCCGAGAACCTCAGCCGCGCCACCAGCCTGGGCGGCGTCCTGCAGCAGCTCAGCGTCGCGCTCGGCGTTTCGATCGCCGCCATGG
>NZ_RZRY01000757.1:0-2788 GCF_003998035.1 Mesorhizobium sp. M2A.F.Ca.ET.039.01.1.1
GTCGAGGTCAAAGGCCTAGAATTCCTGGGCGGCTATGGCACCGCGGTGCTGGCTTTCCTTGCCGTCGCTATCTACGTGCCGCTGAACACCTGGATCGCGGTCAAGCTCGGACGCCTGCTCGAGCGGCTCAATGTCCGCATGCAACAGGCGGAGGGCAGCTACCGCAGCGAACTCATTACATTCCTGCGCCGCAGCTTCCACGTTGCCGCCTCGCATGGCGAGGACGTGCAGAAGTCGATGCATGACAGGCTCTATGTCGATATCGACAAGACATGGGGCCGACTGAATATCGTCAACACCAGCTACACCTCGTTCGAGCTGATCTACAATTTCGTCGGCGCCCGTATCGTTGCCTACGCGCCAGGCCTCTTGTCGTTCATCCACAACCGCCTCGACTACAAAGGCTACATCACCGGTTCCGAAATGGTCGCCCAGTTGATCAGCCAGTGCTCGTGGTTCATCCATGTCATGCCAGCGATTGCGACGCTCAGAGCCAACAGCCAGCGCGTGACCGAGCTCGCCAACGCGATCGAGAACGTCCAGCGCCCGCGGGAATTCTACCAGCAGACCGGCCGATCCGACTTCAGCTACGCGAGCCAGAACCCGGTTTTCGGTCTCACCATCCAGAAGCTGGAACTCGCCCATCAAGGCGAGGACGCCACACCTTTCCTCAGCGCTGCGAACCTCCGTTTCCGCCGCGGCGAATGGACCTTCCTCAAGGGCGAGTCCGGCTGCGGCAAGACATCGCTGATCAAGGCGATCAATGGCCTGTGGCCTTATGGCCGCGGCACCATCGTCTTCCCGGAAGGCGTCACCAATTTCTACGCTGCCCAGGAGGTCAAGCTGCAGCAGGTGTCGCTGAAGCAACTCGTCTGCCTGCCGGGTTCAGAGAACGACCATAGCGACACCCAGGTAGCGGCGGCTTTGCACAAGGCCGGTCTCGGCGACTTCATCGAACACCTGGCCGACGAGAGCCGCGAAGGCAAGATCTGGGATCAGGTGCTTTCGGGCGGCCAGAAGCAGAAGCTGGTGGTCGCGCGCATCATCCTGCAGCAGCCCGGGCTTCTCTTCCTCGATGAGGCGACCGGCGCGCTCGACCCCGATGGCAAGATAGCCTTCCACCAGGCGATCAAGGACAATTGTCCGAACGTCACCGTCATCAGCGTCATGCACGAGGCAGTGCCGCCGCGCTCGCTTTCCGGCGAGGAATTCTATCACAGCGTGGTTGCGATCGCCGACAGCGTCGCCACCAAGAAGCCCCTCGCTCCCAGCCTGCCGCGCGAGCTCACCACGATCCTCACCCAGCCGCCGCGGCCGACCGAGGACAAATGGCTGCGCTTCCGCCGGCTGAAGCAGAAATAGCAGTCATACCAAGCCCTTGATCGGCGGCCGTGGCCCGGCTTAGGCCGCCCTCGATCACAGTCTCGCGATCCGGCCTCCCCGCGTCCGTTTTCAGCGCCCTTCGCGATTGACTCGGCAAAATGCGCTCCTATGTTGCGCGCGCTCGCTGATTTCCAACTACAGCGCCACGCGTCCTTCGGACGCGTAAAGGACGCTGTAGAAACTTAGAATTGCGCATGATCCTTTCCGAAAATCGAACCCGATTTTCGGGGTCATGCGCTACCCCGCGAGCAGAAAGGTCAACCCGCCATGCCTGGCGACAGTCACAGTCGAACGCAACCGCCGTCCTCCCTGACGTGACCTGCACGGCTCACGTCCTGCCGGACGGCAAGGAGTGAGCCCATGAACGAATTCGCACCCGTATCGGACGACGAAGCCGTCGCCGTCGCCCGTGTTCTTGCCAACGACCACGTCGCCGACGTCGTCGAAGCCCTCAACCACGAGCCTCGCGAGACAGCCATCGAGCTGCTCTGCGCTGTGCCGTTCGAGCGGCTGGTCGAGATTTTCGATCAGCCGGAACTCGAAAGCGCTCCGGAACTCGCGGAAGCACTGCCACGCGCCAAGGCGAGCAAGCTTTTGACCGCCATGTCGGCCGACCGCGCGGCCGACATTCTGCGCGAGCTGGATGAACCGCCCCGCTCGGAGCTGCTCGGCGCGCTTGCCCCGCCGCTGCGCGCCACGCTGCTGTCAATCCTCGGATACCCAGAAGGCAGCGCCGCCTCGATCATGACGACCGAATTCGTCAGCGTGCCTTCCGACTGGACCGTCGGCCGCACGCTCGACTACATCCGCAAGGTCGAGCGCACGCGCGAAACCATCTACGCCATCTACATCGTCGATCCGGAGACGCAGCTCCTGCTGCGTTCGACCGGGTTGCGCCGGTTGATCACCGGCAACCCGGAGGATTTGATCCTGTCGGTGGCGCCTGATCGCATGCCGGTGACCGTGACGCCGCTCACCGATCGCGAGAACCTGGCGCAGACCATCTCGAAATACGACCTCCTGGCGCTGCCTGTCGTCGACCACGGCAGGATCCTCGGCATCGTCACCGTCGACGACATCATCGACACGATGATCGAGGAAACGACCGAGGACGTGCATCGTTTCGGCGGCATGGAGGCGCTGGACGAGCCGTATATGAAGATGGGCTTCCTCGCCATGATCCAGAAGCGCGCCGGCTGGCTCTGCGCGCTGTTCCTCAGCGAGATGCTGACGGCCAACGCCATGCAGAGCTACGAGGGTGAGCTGGAGAAGGCGATCGTGCTGACGCTGTTCATCCCACTGATCATGAGTTCCGGCGGCAATTCCGGCTCGCAGGCGACATCGCTCGTCATCCGCGCGCTGGCGCTGCGCGAGATCGGTCTGCGCGACTGGTGGCGGGTGGCGC
>NZ_RZRY01000758.1:0-2786 GCF_003998035.1 Mesorhizobium sp. M2A.F.Ca.ET.039.01.1.1
CCCTCGCGCTGCTGCGGAAGGTGGCGCGGAACCAGCGCAGCTGCCGCAGCCTGTGGCGAAGGTCCGGCATAAGCGCCAGTTCGTGCCTGAAGGGCAGGTCCATGTCTCACATCCCGTTTGACGACAGGCTACCACAGCGCCGCCGATGCCGAAATCGGCCGGTCGGCTGTGGAGCGTTATGGCTGCTTATAATACATGTTGACATTCGAGGAAACAAATGTTCTCACTTTCGGGTCGTCTCGCCTCCGTTCAATATGTGCCGGAGGAAGAGACTCGGGAGGAGACCGAAATGGCAATCTGGCAGTGGGCACTGCTTCTGCTGTTTGTTGTCTGGGCGCTGCAATCGTTGGGCGTCTGGCTGCAGATGCGGCATTATTCGGATGTCTTCAAAGGCGTCACCAGCCAGTACAAGGACGGTTTCGTCGGCGCGGGCAATTTCCGCGGACGCCTGGCCAAGGGCACCATCGCGCTCATCGTCGTGACGCCGGATCTCATCGTGCGCCGCATGATGGTCATGAGCGGCCGTTCGGTGCTGACCAAGTTCAAGCGACATGAAGAATTCGAGGGTATCCCCCTCGATCGACTCCGGTCCAACCCTGCGATCATGGGGGAGGGGGAACCCGGTGTGGCCGAGGCCGTGAAACGGGCGATCGAGCAGATCGACCGCGCACGGTCGGAGCCGGGGAAGAAGCCGGGCCTGGCCGGCTTGAACATAGCAAGGGCTTAAACGACGCCGGCAGCCGGCTGGGAATGACCGGCAGGGGTCATAAGGAGGAGAAATGTCTGTAATTACACTATTGGCGCAGCATGCGGACCTCGCGGTGCACAACCTGCATGTCGCAGGCACCATGGTTTCGGATGCTGCCTGGCACGGCAAGCTCGGCGTCGAGCATGCCACCGATCATCTCGTGGTCCTGGCGCAGGCGACGACCGACAACGCGCCGGTCACCGCCGATCAGCTCAAGGAACAGCTGAAGAACGTGCAGCAGGAAGAGCAGCTCGGCTGGCTCACCGCCATCGGCAAGTACTTCATCGGCATCTTCCAGAAGGGCGGCGAAGTGTTCGCCGGCTTCGTCACCGGCATCATCCCGACCCTGGTCGTGCTTATGACGGCCTTCTACGCCGTCACCGAGCTGGTCGGCGAGGAGCGCGTCCACGGTCTGGCGCGTGGCGCCGGCCGCATCGCGCTGACCCGCTATACGGTGCTGCCGGTGCTCTCGGTGTTCTTCCTCACCAACCCGATGGCCTACACCTTCGGTTCCTTCCTGGAAGAAAAGCACAAGCCTGCCTTCTACGACGCGGCAGTGTCCTATGTGCATCCCCCGCTCGGCCTCTTCCCGCACATCAACCCCGGTGAATATTTCGTCTGGGGCGGCATGCTGGTCGCGCTGCTCGACCTCGAGAAGCGGGGCGTCATCGCCAATGGTTATCACGTCAAGGTAGCCATCTGGTACGCCATCGTCGGCCTCGTCGTCATCCTGCTGAAGGGCATCCTGACCGAGCGCATCACGGCCATCATGGCACGCCGCCAGGGCGTCGAGCTCTAAGGGCGGGAGGACACCATGGCCAAGACATACAAGGCAGTAAAGATATCGAAGGGGTCGACCGGTTGGGGCGGCCCCCTGGTCATCGAGCCGACCGAGCAGCGCAACAAGGTCGTGTCGGTAACCGGTGGCGGCATCCATCCGGTGGCGCAGCTCATTGCCGACATGACCGGCGCCCAGGCTGTCGACGGCTTCAAGTCGCCGCCGATCGAAAGCGAGATGGCGGTCGTCGTCGTCGACTGCGGCGGCACCGCGCGCTGCGGCGTCTACCCGCGCAAGCGTATCCCGACCGTCAATCTGACGCCGGTCGGCCAGGCGGGTCCGCTCGCCCAGTTCATCACGGAAGACATCTACGTTTCGGGCGTGAAGCCGGCCAATGTCGCAATGGCGGACGGATCCGAAGCGGTCACCACTGCGGGGGGAGCAGCATCGATGAGTTCAAGCAACAACACCACAGCCAGGGCGGCCGAGCCGCTGCCGAGCGAAGGCGGGCTTATCGGCCTGATCAGCTCGATCGGCCGCGTCATGGGCCGCGTGGTCGGCATCTTCTTCAACTCCGGCCGCCGCACCATCGATCAGGTCGTCCGCAACGTGCTGCCCTTCATGGCTTTCGTGACCATGCTGATCGGCCTGATCCTCTATACCGGCATCGGCGATGTGCTGGCGCAGCCGATGGGTCCGCTGGCCAACAACATCGTCGGCCTGCTGGTCATCTCGGCCATCTGCGGCCTGCCGTTCCTGTCGCCCATCCTGGGACCGGGCGCGGTCATCGCCCAGGTCATCGGCGTCGCCATCATCGGCCCGCAGATCGCCAACGGCACCATCTCGCCCGCAATGGCGCTGCCGGCGCTGTTTGCCTACAACACCCAGGTGGGCTGCGACTTCGTTCCTGTCGGTCTGGCGCTCGGTGAGGCCAAGCCGAAGACGATCGAAATCGGCGTGCCGGCGGTGCTCATCAGCCGCCAGATCATGGGCCCGGTCTCCGTGCTGATCGCATGGGTCGTGTCCCTGATCGTGTTCTAAAATAGCAGTAATAAAACGAGGTTCGCCAAATGTCGGTTCTTCTCAAGACACGGGTCACGGCAATTGGACCCGAAGTGGCGGACCTCGCCGAAGGCGGCGTGCTCATCCTGTTCGCGGATGGCTCGCCTCCCGAACTGGCCGAGGTCTCCGTGCTGCACAAGACGGAAGAAGGCCCGAGCGACGATGCGCCGGCAACAGGCGCCTCCATCACGCTCGGGC
>NZ_RZRY01000759.1:0-2783 GCF_003998035.1 Mesorhizobium sp. M2A.F.Ca.ET.039.01.1.1
GCACCATCTGGCAACGCGAGCGGATCGTCGGCAGCAGGCTGCCCGGCGCGTGCACGATCAGAATGAACAAGGTGCGCGCCGGCGGCTCCTCGAGATTCTTGAGCAAGGCATTGGCGGCGTTGGTGTTCATGTCGTCGGCCGGGTCGACGATGACGACACGGTAGCTGCCATCATGCGAAGTCATTGACAGGAAGCGGCTGACCCTGCGGATTTCGTCCACGGTCAGCACCGTCTTGAAGCTCTTGATCTTGTCGTTGGCGGGGCGCGTCAGATGCAGCACGCCCGGATGCGCGCCGGTGGCGATCTGGCGAAACAGTGGGGACGCCGGATCGGGAACGGCAAGCGTGTCGGGCGCCGTCCTGAAATCCGGATATTTCAGAAGATGGTGCGCCAGATGGAACGCCAGCGTCGCCTTGCCGATGCCGAGCGGCCCGGCAAAGATCAGCGCATGCGGCAGCTTGCCCGCGCGGTAGGCGCCAGCGAGCATCCCGGCCGCCGTCGCGTGGCCGATCAGCCGCGGCGTTTCGGCCGGCTCGGGCACGCCGTCCAGCGTGTCGTGCTGCTCTGGGGCGATGCGTTCGAAGATCATGCCGGCGCCGTCTCGATCCTTTGCGCCGGCATCCTCTCTTCCAGCGCCGCGAAGACGGCGGCGGTGACGACATCTTCCACCGTATCGGGATCGGCGGCCGCGTCGATGACGATGCAGCGCTCCGGCTCCGCCGCGGCAATGGCCAGGAAAGCCTCGCGCCGCCGCCGGTGGATGGCCAAAGTCTCCTTCTCGAAACGATCGGCGGCGTCACCCGCGCCGCGCCGCGCGGCCGCCCGCTTCAGGCCTTCGGCCGGATCGATGTCGAAGATCAGCGTCATGTTCGGCATCAAGCCGTTGATGGCCACGGCCTCCAGCGCCTTCATGAAATCCGCGTCGAGCCCGCCGGTGACACCTTGGTAGACGCGCGAGGAATCGATGAAACGGTCGCACAGCACGATCGAGCCGCGCTCGACTGCCGGCCGGATGACCTGCTCGACATGGTCGGAGCGCGCGGCGGCGAACAGGATTGCCTCCATCTTCGGGCCGAACGGCTCGGCCGCGCCGGACAGAAGAACGTGCCTTACCGCCTCGGCGCCAGGCGATCCACCCGGCTCGCGGCTGACCAGCACCTCGTATTTCTTGGCGCGCATGCGCCGCGCCAGCCGCTCGATCTGCGTCGACTTGCCTGCTCCTTCGCCGCCCTCGAAAGTGATAAAAAATCCGCTCGCCAATCGAGACTGCCTTTGCCCGTGCTGGCCGCTGTCATAGCTCCCGTCCGACAAAAGGTCCACGAACTTGCCCGATCACAAATGTTTCTGACGCAGCCAGCCGACAGCGAGTTCCTTGGCCGCGTCGAGCGCACGCTGCGGCAGCGTGCCCACCTTCACCGATTCGGCGGCATAGAGCGGCGTCTGCTGGCTAAGCGTATCGCCTATCCAAACGCGCAGCTCACCGACCGGTTGCCCTTCCTCGACCGGCGCCGACACTGGACCCTGATAGACGATCCTGGCGGTCAGCTTGTCGCGGTTGGCTATCGGAAGAAAGATGTCCACGGGGCCCTTGGCTTTCAAGGCCAGGCCGGATTTGGCGCCGCCGAAGACCTGCGCTTCCCCGACCACCTCGTCCTTGGCGAAGATCTCGGTCTTCTGGAACGACCGCGAGCCCCAGTCGAGCAGCTTGCGCGCCTCTTCTGAGCGTTCGCGGTCATTCGCCAGGCCAGTGAGCGCGGCGATCACGCGGATGCCGTTGTGGCTGACTGTGCCGACTAGGCCGAAGCCCGCCTGTTCGCTGGCGCCGGCCACAAAGCCGTCGGCTTCGATCCCCATGGCGATCAGTGGATTGCGGTTCCTTTGCGCGATCTTGTTCCAGGTGAAGTCCGGCTGGCCGTAATAGTGGAAGAACTCCGGGTAGTCGCGCCACAGATGCAGCGCCAGCATCGTCAGCTCGCGCACCGTCGTCTGCTGGCCGTCGGCAGGCAGGCCCGTCGAATTGACGAAGGTCGATTTCGACAGGCCGAGCTGGCGGGCGCGATCCGTCATCTGCGCGGCGAAATTCGCTTCCGAGCCGGCCATGCCCTCGGCAAGCACGATGCAGCCGTCATTGGCGGCCTGCACGGTGACACCCTGGATCAGGTCCTCGACGCGGACCTCGGATTTGAGCTTTGCGAACATGGTCGAGGTCCCGGACGGCGCGCCGCCGGTGCGCCAGGCGTTTTCGCTGACGACAAACGTGTCGTCGAGCGTGATCCGCTTCGCCTTGAGAGCGTTGAAGACCACCTCCATCGTCATCAGCTTGGCCATCGAGGCCGGTGGGATCGGCTTGTCGGGGTCCTTGGCGAAGAGCACCGTGCCGGTGTCGGCATCGATCATGAACGCCTGCGTCGCCTTGGTCTCGAACAGCTGCGCGCCAGCCGGGGCGGCGCACAACAGCGCCAGCACCAATCCCAGAAGGCTGGCGAAAGGCGGAAGAACGCGCAATTGCATGAAATGTCGACCCAATCTGAGCAAAACCGGAGAGTCGCCCGGAATTGCGCCAAGACTACCCCGCGGCCAAGCTAGCAGGGTTTTTTCGGCCGGATCAACGTGCAGTGCAAATTTAATCAGTTACGCACAACCAGCGCGTCCGGCGCGCCATGCGACCAGGCTGCCTGGAGCAGGTCGTCAATGCTGCCGTGCCCGTCCGGATAGACATTGACCGCGTACCAATCATTGCCGTCGAGCTCGGTGCGCTGGATCTCCGGCCGGCCGAACGGCTC
>NZ_RZRY01000075.1:0-15336 GCF_003998035.1 Mesorhizobium sp. M2A.F.Ca.ET.039.01.1.1
CGGTCAGCCTGCCCCAGTCGACGCCAAGCACGTTCAGCCGGTGCAGCAATGTCGAGCGGAAGAGACCGCTCTCGCTGCGCAGGTCGACGGAAAGTTCCCGCTCCAGTGCCTCTGGCTTCAGCCTTGCAGCCTTCTGGTTGCGCTGCAGATCGTCGATCAGCGGCGCGAGCGGCGTGTCGGGCGGGATCTCGCCGACATCGGCGCCGAGCAGCAGCTCGGCCTCGACCATCTTCCACAGCAGGGCCTCGCCGTTGAAGAGCGCCGAGACCGAGGCATCGCGAAGCTCCTCGAAGCCCGGCTTCGGCCGTTCGCGGATGGCGGCAAGCGCGCGCGCCAGGCGCTCCGCCTCGATCAGCGATGCGGTGGAGATCATGTGGCCCTTCGCCCGCAGCACCGAGGCGATCCGCGCCAACCACAGGACCGAGGCGTCGTCCTGCCCACGTGTCTGCCACAGATGCTTGCACCAGCCCGGCGCTACGACGCCGGCGCCATAACCATAGCCCAGCGCCAGGCGCGGTCCGGTCCACGGCGCATAGGTCATCGTGGTCTTGCGCCGGCCGATGCCCTTGAGCAGCGCCTGGTCGCTCTTCTGCGTATGCCCTGCTTGAAGGGCCGGCACATGCCAGGCGCCGCAAACCACGGCCATGGGGCCGTCGAATTCCTTCCGCGCTGCGGCGATCTCGAGGCGCATATGTGCCTCGCGCATAGCCTCTAACCTGCCGATCGAACCCTCGCCGTCGCGCAGCGTCGTCATCGCGTCGGCGATGGCCGCGAAGATCGGGCCGGGCTCGGGATTCTGCTCGATGATGTCCGACCACCAGCTCTCGCCGTCCTCGTAGCCGGCGGCACGCGCCAGGGTGCCAATCGGATCCTGGACGCGCGTGGGTTCTTCGCCCTGCTCGTCCTTGGCCTCCGCCTCGGCTGCTTCGGTGTCCGCTGCCGCTTCAGCCGCCTTCTCCGCAAGCCGCGCGGCCGACGGCAGGTCGATGAAGCGCAGCGCCGCCTTGTTGGCGACGGCCCAAAGTGCTGCCTGGTATTCCGGCGAGAATTCAGCGAAAGGCCAGAAGCTGGTCGCGGCGGGATCATCCTCCGGATAGCAGAGCAGCGCCACCGGCGGCTTCATGTCGGGGCTGGCGAGCAGCGGCAGCAGCGGCGAGGCATCCACCGGCCCCTCAATCAGCACGGCGACCGGCTGCAATTCCTGCAACGCCTTGACCAAGCTCCCGGCGGAGCCCGGGCCGTGGTGGCGGATGCCGAAATAGCTGATGCCGCCTTGGGTCATGGTTCAGATGGCCGCGTTGAGCGCCGCATAATAGCCGGCATAGTCCGGCCGCTTCTTCAGCACCGTCTCCAGATATTCCTCCAGCACCACCTTGTCCTGCACCGGGTCCTTGACGATGGCGCCGACCAGGCTCGGCGCCAGGCCTTCGGCATGCAGCTTGCCGTCATCGAACCATGCCGCCTGGCTGAGCCCGCTGACCATGGTGGCGATCGCCTCGGCGGTGGAGAGCGAGCCCGACGGCGTCTTCAGCGTCACCTTGCCGTCGGCGGTTGCGCCCGAGCGCAGCTCGCGGAAAATGGTGAGCACTCGCGCAATCTCCTCGCCGACATTCTTCGGCACCGGCAGCTCCAGCCCGCCGGCCATCTCGCCGACGCGACGGGAGACGATCGAGACTTCCTCCGCCATATCGTCCGGCAAAGGCAACACCACGACGTTGAAGCGGCGCTTCAGCGCCGAGGAGAACTCGTTGACGCCTTTGTCGCGGTTGTTGGCGGTGGCGATGATGTTGAAGCCACGCTGGGCATAGATCGAGGTGTTCAGCTCCGGCACCGGCATCATCTTTTCCGACAGCACGGTGATCAGCGTGTCCTGCACGTCGGAGCCCATGCGCGTCAGCTCTTCCAGCCGGCAGAGCTTGCCGTCCTGCATGGCGCGATAGAGCGGCGTCGGCACCAGCGCTTCCTGGCTCGGCCCTTTTGCCAGGAGCTGGGCATAGTTCCAGCCATAGCGGATCTGGTTCTCGTCGGTGCCGGCAGTGCATTGCACGACCAGCGTCGAGTTGCCCATGATGGCGCCGGCGAGATGTTCCGAGACCCAGGATTTTGCCGTTCCGGGAACGCCGAGCAGAAGCAGCGCGCGGTCGGTCGCGAGCGTGGCGACCGCCGTTTCCATCAATTGCCGGCGGCCGACATATTTCGGCGAAATCACCGTGCCGTCGCTCGCCTTGCCGCCCATCAGATAGGTGAGCACGGCTTTCGGCGACAGGCTCCAGCCGGCAGGCTTTTGCCGGTCGTCGCCGCGCGCCAGCGCCTGCAGTTCGGCGGCGTAGACCTGTTCGGCCGGAAGGCGGATGGCTGCGTTCATGCGATCTTCTCCGGGTTGATCATCTGGTTGGATTTCCGCCCAGCGCCGCGTTGAGGCGCAACAGGCTAAGCGATGGGGATGCAGGCGGCAGCCCGGCGGCGACGACCTCGCTGATCAATTTTTCGGCCGTCGCCGGACTGGCCAGAAAGCCTATGGCTTCGAGATACTGCTCGGCGTTTCGTTTCACGACGTCGTTGTCGCCCGAGACGGCGGATCGCAACGCGGAAAGCGTCTTGCCCTTTGCAAGGTCGCCCCACTCCAGCCAGCCTGCCTCAGCGCCTTCGACCATGTTGAGCGCGGCCAGATTTTGCGCGTCGTTCAGGATCTGCCTAATCAGGACACGCTTCCTGCCGCTGTCCAAACGCGCCGTGAGTTGGAGGCCGAGAATCGCCAGCCTGCCGCCGGCTGCGGCAAGCAGATCCGCCAGAGAGGCCACCGCCGCGTCGCCGCCGGACGCCGCGACCATTCGAACCAGAAAGAGATCGGCGCCGTCATCGACACCAAACTGCCATGCGCCGATGAAATCGCTCTCCGTCTTGCCGAAGTGGCCGACGAGATCGCCGAAGTAACAGGTGGCGAACAAGTCGGCGCGACGTGCTTGCTGCGCCTGTGACTTGGGTTTTATCGGCGCGTAGGTGGAGCGGCGGCGGATGAAACCGGATTTGCCTTCCTCGATGAAAGCGGATAGCTCGATCGCCGGATCTTCGGTTTGGCCTTCAGTGATGCTACGTTCTCCCAGTCTTGCCAGGAGTCGGCCGGCCATTTCGCGCACCTTTCCTGAGCGATCGGCGGACAGGCTCTTCAGAAATGGCACATCATCGGCACCAAGGCCGAAGCGCATGAGTTCGATGAGCGCAAGCCTGACCTCGGCGGGCTCGCTCGCTCCCTTGGTCTCGATAAGGGCCCGCGCCAAGGCGGGTGCGGAGCGCCGCAAATCGATCAGTGCGCTACGGCGCGCGGCGGGATAGAAATCATCCCAGGTTTCCGCCGTCAGATGCTCGCGGCGGAGCTGTTTTTCGCCATCCGCGCCCGCCTGCCAGTCGACCCAGGGAGCGTAGACCTCCGGACCATTCTGATCCGACGCAGCCGGCATCCAGTCCATCGGATGGGTGACGAAGCCACGGCTGGCGACGAGCGTGGCCACGCGGGTCTTGAGCCTTGCATCGGCCGCATATTTCAATGCGGCACGCAGCAACGGCCGCAGGCGTTCAGGCAGCATCGGCAAGGCCAGCACCGGCAGCGGCGGGCGCCGCTTCAAGCTCTTCGGCGCCGCGGGGCGGAGCGCGACATCCAGTGCCTGCCCGGCGATGGCCAACAGCCGCCGCTCCTGCTCGTCCGGGCTGAAAGCGGTGGCTACCTCTTTCCACTCGACCGGGGCGAATTCGAACATGGCGCCGCCGGAAATCCAGCCGTCGCGCAACCGCGCCAGCCCTGCTTGGTCGAGTTCGTTCATGACAGATCGAGCCTCCCGATGCTGCTTTGCGAGGCCAGCAGCTCGAGCCTGGCGCCATTCCAGAGCGCCGCCGTCGCCGCGAGATCGATGCCGAGCAAGGTCTGGTGGACGGACCCGGCGACAGGCAAGGCGATGCCGTGCGGATCGTTTGCCGCCTGCCACCAGGCGCCGTCCTTTTCGTCCAACGCGATCGCGCCGGCGGGCAGGATGATGGGGCAGTCCGACAGCCATGGGGCGCCGTCCTGGAAGGCGGCGTAGGCGGCCAGCGGATCGCCGGCTGCATCCGGGACGAATGTCGGCCACGCGCCGGGCGCCACGTCGCCCAGCCGTTCGGCGACCAGCGCCCGCAGCGGATTGCGCGACGGATAGAACACCAGCCTCGCTCTGAAGCGGTCGCCCGCCGCGAAGGCGCCGGAGCGCCGTCCGGCGGAAGCCGGGAAGAAATCGAGCAGCACCGCAAATCGCGGCGTCGTGCTTTTCAGGTCGAGCAGCCAGGTCGCGTGACTGACGAGGCCGTCGCGGCGGGTCTCGATCTTTTCGCCAAGCACCTCCCAGTCGCTCTCGACCTGAACGGCATCGGGGTTGGCGAGGATCTGGTCGCGCGTCTCCGATGCCGAGACCAGGCGTTTCAGCTCGGCATCATCGGGTGCCGCGCGCCAGGCCTTGGCAAGCAGCACCAGCTTGCCCAGCTCGCGGATCGCGGCGTCCGGCCGCTCCTCGCCGCGCAGCGCCATCAGCTTCGCGGGCAATTCGTCAATGCGCCCGGCGAGCGCCGTCGCCTTCAGGTCGACCAGCCGTGCGGCGATGCGGCGGCAGCGCTCGCTCGAGGCATCGACAAAGCCGGCCAGGCCGAGCCGCAACTGGTCGGCGATCCACTGGTCGAGCTCGTCGAGCGCGGCCGAGACCGCGCTGCGCGTGTCCTCCGCCCGCCTACGCTGCGCCGCCTCGCGGCGTTCGGCCGCAGCGGCGTCCTCAACAGGAGGTGCCTCTTCCGGCCGCGATGCTTCGTCTATGCTTTTGCCTTCCGCGCGAGCTGGCGCTTGGGTTGGCGGCTGCCCTGGCTTGCGGCGCCGGCCGAGCCAGTCGTTCACCCAATCGGGCGTCTGGTCGACGCGGGTGAAGCTGTCGGGTGCCGTGGCGCCGATCCAGGCCAGCGCCAGAATGTGCTTGCACGGAAATTTCCGCGACGGGCAGGTGCATTTGTAGCCGTGGTCGGAGGTGTCGAACGCGACCCGGTAGGGGTTGGAGCCCGAGCCCTGGCATTCGCCCCAGATCAGCGGCAGCTGTTCATGCGCTTCAAGCCTGGGCCAGTTCGATCGCTTGGTCAGCTTGGCGGCTGCGCCAAGCGAGGCCTGATCGGGGGCCAAAGCCTCGACTGTTTTCAAATCCAGCTGCAAGCCGCGCGCCTCTCACCACCCCGAAGCATGACTTCGCGACGATTGATAGCCGTTTGCGGCCGGCTGGTGTAGCTCCATTCGCCGGAAAATCGAGAGCTTGTCTAACGTTCCGTTGTTCTCCTGAAGGCCCGGTCGCGCGAAGCTCGCATCCAGCATGTCGTCATTCAACAGTTCGATCCGTGAACGCTGTTCATTTTGCTCTTGAACGTCGTTCAAGATGTGCTATGCTGCGATTATGAACAATGTTCATTGGATTGTATCCGGCCTGAAACAGGCCGTCTCCGATCCGGCCTAATGCTGAAACGAAAGGATCATATCGATGCTCGCAGACAACCAAGCCCGCAAGCAGTCGAGTGGCTGGAAGGCCTGGAAGCCGATCATGGACGACAGATTCCATGCGCCAAGACCAAGAAACAAATGGATCGGATTGAACCGCAGTAACGAAGTTTAACCTCTTCCTGATACAACGAGGCTCAAACCGCGCAAGTGTCCGCTCAGTCCAATCGGATTGCCAGCCAGACTTGCCCAATGGAAATTGCCATGAACACCCATCTGATGATGTCGCGGCGCTTCGCGCCTCTCTTCTGGACGCAATTCCTCTCGGCCTTCAACGACAATTTCCTGAAGAACACGCTGGTGTTCCTCATTCTGTTCACGCTGGCGAAGGATCAGGCCGCGTCCCTGGTGACGCTGGCCGGCGCTGTCTTCATGGCGCCCTTCCTCTTGCTTTCGGCGCTTGGCGGCGAGATCGCAGACCGCTTCGACAAGGCGCTGATCGCGCGGCGGCTGAAATTCACCGAGATCGCCGCGGCCGCCGTCGCCGTCGTCGGCATCGCGCTGTCATCGATCCCGGTGCTGATGACGGCGCTCTTGATGTTCGGCATCATCTCGGCGCTGTTCGGGCCGATCAAATACGGCATCCTGCCGGACCATCTCGAGCGCAAGGAACTGCCAAAGGCCAATGCCTGGATCGAGTCGGCCACTTTCGCCGCGATCCTCGGCGGCACGATTGCCGGCGGCGTCGTTTCAGCCGACGGCATCGGCGTT
This sequence comes from Mesorhizobium sp. M2A.F.Ca.ET.039.01.1.1, assembly GCF_003998035.1. Lineage (NCBI taxonomy): Bacteria > Pseudomonadati > Pseudomonadota > Alphaproteobacteria > Hyphomicrobiales > Phyllobacteriaceae > Mesorhizobium > Mesorhizobium sp. M2A.F.Ca.ET.039.01.1.1. The sequence continues at coordinate 6,263 of NZ_RZRY01000075.1, forward strand.
GCGGTGTTCGGGCCGATCATGATGGCCTTGGCCGCCGGCTGCTGGTTCGTCAGCCGCTACATCCCGTCCACCGGTTCGGCTGCTCCCAACCTCACCATCGACTGGAACATCTTGCGCTCGACCTGGCGGCAGGTCGCCGACCTGCGCACCGATACGCGCATCTGGCGCGCCGGCCTGATGACCTCCTGGTTCTGGCTGGTCGGCGCCATCGTGCTCTCGATCCTGCCGGCGATGATCAAGGATTCACTCGGCGGCAATGAGATCGCCGTCACCGCCTATCTCGCGGTGTTCGCCGTCTCGATTGCCATCGGATCGGCTATCGCAGCCTGGATGTCGCAAGGCCGCATGGTGCTTTTGCCCGCGCCGGTCGGCACCGCGCTGATGGCGCTGTTCGGGCTGCACCTGGCCTGGACCATCGGCAGCATGCAGCCCTCGCCCCAGGCCGAGACGCTTGCCACCTTCTTCGCCGGCCCCAACACCATCCGTGTGGCCATCGACCTCGCCGGCATGGCCATTGCCGCCGCCTTCCTCGTCGTGCCGACCTTCGCCGCCGTGCAGGCCTGGTCGCCGGAGGCGCGCCGCGCCCGAGTCGTTGCCGCGGTCAGCATCGTCAATGCCGGCTTCATGACGGTCGGCGGCATCCTTGTCGCCGCGATCCAGGCGGCAGGCGTCTCGATCGCGGGCATCCTGTTCGGCCTCGTCGTCGCCAACGCGATTGCCGCCTGGCTGATGCTGAAATTCCTGCCGACCAATCCCTTCCGCGATTTCGTCTCGATCCTGTTCCGCGCCTTCCTGCGGCTGGAGGTCGAGGGGCTGGACAATCTCAAGGCGGCCGGCAAGGCGCCGATCCTGGCGCTCAACCATGTCAGCTTCCTCGACGGTCCGCTGGCGCTGACGCTGACCGACGAGGAGCCGGTCTTCGCCATCGACTACACGATCGCCCAGGCCTGGTGGATGAAGCCCTTCATGAAGCTCGCCCGCGCGCTGCCGCTCAATCCGGCGAAGCCGATGTCGACCCGCACGCTGATCAAGATCGTGCAGGGCGGCGATCCGCTGGTCATCTTCCCGGAGGGCCGCATCACCGTCACCGGCGGCCTGATGAAGGTCTATGACGGCGCCGCCATGGTCGCCGACAAGACCGGCTCGATGGTGGTGCCGGTGCGCATCGAGGGCCTGGAGAAGAGCTACTTCTCGCGGCTGACCTCGCAGCATGTGCGGCATCGCCTGTTCCCGAAGGTCAAGGTGACCATCCTGGAGCCGGTGAAGCTCGAAGTCCCCCAGGAGTTGAAGGGGCGCCAGCGCCGGGCCGCGGCTGGCTCCGCGCTCTACCAGGTGATGTCGGACCTCGTCTTCCGCACCCAGAATATCGACAAGACAGTGCTTCAGAAGATCATCGAGACGGCCCATGAGCGCGGCATGAAGGAACTCGCCGTGCAGGATCCGGTCACCGGCTCGCTGAGCTACGGCAAGCTGCTCACCGCCGCCGCGGTGCTCGGCGAGAAGTTCGAGCATCTCTATGCGGGACAAGAGACGCTGGGCATCATGCTGCCCAACGCCAACGGCTCATGCGCGACGCTGCTCGGCGTCATGTCGGCCGGCAAGGTGCCGGCGATGATCAACTTCACCGCGGGTGCGGCCAACATCCTATCGGCCTGCAAGGCGGCCGAGGTGAAGACCGTGCTCACCTCCCGTGCCTTCGTCGAGCAGGCCAAGCTCGGGCCAGTGATAGAGGAGATCGGCCGCTCGGTCGACATCGTCTGGCTCGACGACCTGCGCGCCACGATCGGCCTGAAGGACAAGCTGCTCGGCCTGTTGCGCAAGACGACGCCGCGGGTGGCGCGCAAGGCGGACGATCCGGCCGCGATCCTGTTCACCTCGGGCTCGGAGGGCACGCCAAAGGGCGTGGTGCTGACCCACCGCAACATCCTGGCCAACGCCGCCCAGGCGGCCTCGCGCATCGACTTCCACTCGGGCGACAAAGTGTTCAACGTGCTGCCGATCTTCCATTCCTTCGGCATGACGGCGGGAACGGTGCTGCCCTTGATCTCGGGCGTGCCGGTCTATTTCTACCCCTCGCCGCTGCACTACCGCATCGTGCCGGAACTGATCTACGGGTCGAACGCGACGATCATCTTCGGCACCGATACGTTCCTCGCCGGCTATGCGCGCACCGCGCACCCCTACGATTTCCGCTCGGTGCGCTATTGCTTCGCCGGCGCCGAGCCGGTCAAGGCCGCGACGCGCACCACCTATATGGAGAAGTTCGGCCTGCGCATTCTCGAGGGCTACGGCGTGACGGAAGCAGCCCCGGTGATCGCCATCAACACGCCGATGTACAACAAGTCGGGCAGCGTCGGAAAAATCATGCCCGGCATGGAGTATCGCCTGGACCCGGTGCCCGGCGTCGACGAGGGCGGCCGGCTCTTCGTGCGCGGCCCGAACGTCATGGCCGGCTATCTGCGCGCCGAAAACCCCGGCGTGATCGAGCCGGTGAAGGACGGCTGGCACGACACCGGCGATGTCGTCACCGTCGACGACGCGGGCTTCATCTCGATCCGCGGCCGCGCCAAGCGCTTCGCCAAGATCGGCGGCGAGATGATCTCGCTGGCCGCGGTCGAGGCGCTGGCCGGCGAGCTCTGGAAAGGTTCGCCGGCGGCCGTCGCGACGGTGCCGGACGCGCGCAAGGGCGAGAAGCTCATCCTGATCACGGAAGCTTCCGGCGCGACCCGCGCGGACTTCCTCGCCTTTGCCAAGGCGCACGGCGCCATGGACCTGATGGTGCCGGCCGAGGTGCGCGTCGTGCCGAAAGTGCCGGTGCTCGGTTCCGGCAAGCTCGACTTCGCCGGCGTGACCCGGATGGTGCGCGGCGAGGAAGAGCTGAAGGTCAAGGCTGCTTGACCTCAAGGGCTGGAGCAGGCCGGCGTTCAGGCCGGCCTGCCCGTCATTCACTGACAACCGGCATCTTGGCACGACAGCCCGTCCCAGTTCAGTCGCGAATATCGGCGCCTGTTCGGCGCCCCGCCCCGTCAGGACATCGAGCGCCTTCAGGCTATACCCGGCTCGGCCGCGGCCTATTAACCCTTTTGCTGAGCGGGGCCGCAGCCTGCAAACAGGTAAGCGCGCCTCAAACCACGACCACCACCTTGCCGAACTGTTCGGGACAGGACGGCTGGCGGGCAGCAAGTAGGAACTGCTCCCCAGTCCGCGCCTCAGACTCGATCTCGGAAATGCCTTTACCTGCAGTTTCGATTCGAATGCCGTATCATGCCGACTTCAGCACCGTGAACGGGCGCTTCCGCACCTGCTGCTTTGCCTGGAAGCTTGCGGCGGGCATCGGGCGGCCGACGTGGTAGCCCTGGACCTTGTCGATGCCGAATTCGCGCATCAGGGCCATTTGCTCGTCGGTCTCCACGCCTTCGACCAGGATCTTGTGGCCGCGGTTGCGGACCAGCGCGATGATGTCCTGGAGCATGGCCATGCCCTTGGGCGTGCCGCAGTCATGCAGGAACGAGCGGTCGATCTTGACCGTGTCGAAATCGATCAGGCGCAGCCATGACAGGCCGGCGAAGCCCGTGCCGAAATCGTCGAGCCAGATCTTGATGCCCAGGAGCTTCAGGTCGCTGATGCAGCGCAGGATGTCGGAGTCCATCTCCAACTCGCGCCCCTCGGTGATCTCGAAGGCAAGCCTGCTGCCGGCCACGCCGGTTTCGCCGAGGATGCCGGCGACGGACGTCGCGAAGCCGGGCGTCTTGAGCTGGATCGGCGACACGTTGACACTGACCACGCGGACGTCGTCATGCGCAAGGACGTCGGTGCACACCGTCCTTATCGCCCAGCGGCCGAGCTCCAGGATGGCGCCGGTGCGTTCGGCCACCGGAATGAACAGGCTCGGCGGAACCAGTATGCCGTCGAGCATCTTGAGGCGCATCAGCGCCTCGACGGCCTCGACCCGGCCCGAGGCTATTTCCTGGATCGGCTGATAGACCAGGGAGACGAGATTCCTGTCGATTGCGATCTTGAGCAAGGCCGCGATGTTCTCACTCTCGTCGCTGCTCTGCGGATCGGTCGGGTCGAACAGGCGCGCGCAATTGCGGCCGCCGGCTTTCGCCAGGTACAGCGCGCGATCGGCCTCGTGGATGATCTTCTCCAACTTGGCGCCGGCCTGCGTCCTGGTGAAGGCGGCGCCGACGCTCACCGTCACGATCGAGGTGCCGTCGCGCCGCAGCTCGTGCGTCAGCGCCAGATCCTCCACCGTGCGGCAAATGGCTTCCGAGAGATCGGCGACCTGTTGCTTGTCGTTCATGCGGGCGAGCACGATGAATTCCTCGCCGCCATAGCGCCCGATCGAGCCGTTGTGTCGCGTGACCAGCTCGCCCAGCGCGTTGGCGACATGGATCAGGCAACGGTCGCCCTCCTGGTGGCCATAGCAGTCGTTGAACTTCTTGAAGAAATCCACGTCGATGAGGATCGCCGCGAAACGGTTGCCGAGCTTTTGCCAGTCGCTCCAGTATTCGCGCAGCTTCTCGTCGATCGCGCGGCGGTTCTCCAGGCCCGTCAGCGGATCCGTCCGCGATAGTCTCAGCAAGGCCTTGCCGCGCTCCGTCGCCTCCTTGTGCTGGATCTTGGCTTCGAGCGCGTTGAGGAAGACGTTGTAGCGCTCCTCGTTCAGCTTCCAGTTCACATAGGAGGTGAAAGTGAAGCACGAGACGTAGAAGGTTCCGAACACCATTTTGTACGTCAGCGAAGCAGGCACAAAATAATTCACCACGTACAGAATGCACAGGATTATGGTCGACGTGATGATCGAAACCTTGAAGCTGAATGTGAAAAAGAGGTTGGCGCTCATCATGAAGATCGTGCCGAACACCATGTAGTAGGCGACGGTTTCCCGGTCGGCTCCCCAGGATGTAGGCCACAGCCAGCCGATATAGCCAAAGATGATTGCGGCCGCGCAGGTCAAGTCGAGCCATTGCGTGGCAACGCCGCGGCGAAGCTGGCCCTCCAGCGTCAGCAGCGCGGTCAGGCCGACGGCGAAGCGCGCCGTGATCGTGTAGAGCGCCACATCCGGTATCAGCAGCAGATCCGTCGCCGAGAACAGCACATAGATGGCGACGGCCATCCAAAGCCCGGGCCTGGCTTCCCGCCGCCGCTTCGCCTGCGATTCCTCGCGATAAAGGACGCGCAGCTCGTTCGGCCCCGGGCCGGGACGCGGCTCGTAGGGCTCGACATGCGCCATATCGGCCAATCTGGACGCGACGCGTTCGTCCGCAATGACCCCCTGCTCAAAGGGTTTTTGCCTTTCGAACTCTTTTCTCGCTCCTGCCCCCACGCGGGCCCGCTCCTAGGGAAACAACGGTTTGCCGAGCAATAAAATGCCACGGCGGGAGACAAGTTTGCGTTAACTCGAACCCGAATTCCGACCCGCAAAATATCTAATGAAGCGAGATGGTTAGCGGGAAATTAATCATATCATTAAAATGCTAACGACCACCGTTGGCAAATCCGACATTCTACGCAATAAGTTAAATGACTGTTAACCACGGAGTATCCAGTGCAGACCGTTTTTGATGGCAAAAGCCTGATTACTGCCAAGACAATTGCGGCCGGTCTGCATCGAGGGAAGCCTGAGCGCCACGGCGAGGCGTTCGAAGCGGCGCGCGCGGAGCTGGCGCTCATCCTGTTGACGACGCAGCAGCAGATCGAGCTGCGGAAGGATCCCGCCGAGATCGTTCGCCGGCTGCTGTCAGTGCTCAATGCACTGCGTTCCAGGGTCCATCCCGATGTCTGGCAGGCCTTGATACCGGTGGCGCAGAACCATGCGATCCTGCAATATTTCCTCCAGGATCCGCTTACGCACTGGTCCTTCACCAAGCCCAGAGGCTATTCCGGCGACGCGCAGCTGCTCGACTACATCTACTGCGACCCGCATGTGGCCGAGGACGTGGCAAACGCCTCGGAGATCGGCAAAGCGCTCTACAGCCACACCCAGAACGTACCATCATGCGTCGCGGCCCGGGAACGGCGCGACCTGTTGACCCGCTATGTCGACGAGACCGCCGCAATGAACGCCCCGGACACCGAGGTGCTGGCGATCGCGGCCGGCCATCTGCGCGAGGCCAACCGCTCGACCGCGCTTGCCGAGGGCAGGCTGAAGCGGTGGGTCGCGCTCGACCAGGATCCGCAGAGCGTCGGTCTGATCGCGCGCGATTTCCAGGGCACCGCGATCGAGGCCGTGGACGGCTCGGTGCGAACCGTGCTCACCAGAGGACACAAGCTCGGCAAGTTCGACCTGATCTATGCTTCGGGCCTTTACGACTATCTTCAGCACAACGTCGCGGTTAAGCTGACGAAGACGTGCCTGCAGATGCTGAAGCCGAACGGCAGGTTCCTGTTCGCCAACTATGCCGAAGGCACTCCCGACGCCGGCTATCGCGAGACATTCATGGACTGGGTGCTGCTACTGCGCTCGGAAGCCGACATGTGGAACATCATCAATGCCAGCGTCGACCGCAACACCGTCGACGCGCAGGTGTTCTATGGCGAGAACCGCAACGTGCTCTACGCGGTTATCGAAAAGCGCGGCTAGCGACGGTCTCCGTAATTCGAGCGGCATGATCGATCGGGCGCGCCGCTCGATCGGGCGCCGATCCTTTCAGGCCCTCACACAGTCACGACGATCTTGCCGAACTGTTCGCCCGCCTCGAGAAAGCGGTGCGCCTCGGCGATCGCCTCGAACGGAAACGTCCTGGCGATGATCGGCCTCAGCGCGCCCGATGCGAGGCCATCGAGGATGAAGCGCTTGGCTGTTTCCAGCCGGCCGGGATCGCCGGTGATCTCGTGGACAAGGTAGCCGCGCAGGGTCAACGTCTTCGCCAGGACCTCGAACAGCGGGAACGGCGTCGGCTCAGGGCTGAGGCCGCCATATTCGATGAGAATGCCGCCGTGCGCCATCGCGGCCGCAAGAGGCGGGAAGATCGGGCCGCCGACCGGGTCGAGCACGACCCGCACGCCTTGCGGCGCGATCGCTCTCAGCCGCGCCTCGAGATCGTCCTCAGCCAACGCCACCACATGCGCGGCGCCGGCATCGAGCAAAGCCGCCTTCTTGGTCGATGTCCGAGTGACGGCGATCGGCACGGCGCCAATTCCATTGGCGATCTGGATGGCGGCGAGCCCGACGCTGCTCGAAGCGGCGGTGATGACGACGGGCTCGTCACGGCACAGATGGGCGATATCGATCAGCGCGCCATAAGCGGTGAGATATTGCATCCATGTCGCCGCGGCGGCCTCGAACGAAAGCGACGGCGGATGCTTGACGACGAACTCGGCCGGAAAGGTCACAAGCTCGCCATAGGCAGGCCAGCGCGCCATCGATCGCGGCGGGATGATGCTGACCGCATCGCCAGTCGCGAGGCCCTCCACATCGGCGCCGACCGCCTCGACAATACCCGCCGCTTCGAGGCCGAGGCCTGACGGCAGCGACGGCGTTTCGATGTAAGTGCCGTTGCGCATCGAGGCTTCGGCGCGGTTCAGGCCCAATGCCCTGACGCGGATCCGCACCTCGCCAGGACCTGGCGACGGAACCTCTGTTTCCTCGATGCGAAGCACCTCGGGACCGCCGTGACTGTGAAAGCGAACAATCCTTGCCATCCATGCAACTCCAAATCCAATCGATGGAATGGAACTATGCAAGGGCGTGGAGAGCCGATAAATCGCTGCTCAGGCAGAACAGTCGAAACGGCAGGTTTTCAATGGATCGCCTCGAAAGCATGGAAGTGTTCGTGAAAGCCATCGACCTCGGCTCGTTCACGGCCGCCGCGGCGGCTCTTGACCTTTCGGGGCCGATGGTCGGCAAGCATGTCCGCTTCCTTGAGGAGCGGCTCGGCGCACGCCTCATCAACCGCACCACGCGCCGGCAGAGCCTGACCGATTTCGGGCGCGCCTATTATGAGCGCTGCAGGATCGTGCTGGCGGAAGCGCAGGCGGCCGATGCGCTGGCGGCCGACCAATTGTCCGAGCCGCGCGGAAAACTGCGGGTGACGATGCCGGCGCATTTCGGCCGGCACTGCGTCACGCCGATCCTGCTCGCGCTCGCGCGGCGCCATCCAACGCTGGAGCTGGACCTGTCGCTCAGCGACCGCTTCGCCGATCTCGTCGAGGACGGTTTCGACCTTGCGATCCGTACCGGCGCGCTGGATGATCGGGCTGGCATCATCGGGCGCCGAGTCGCGCGCCAGCGCATGGTCGTCTGCGCTTCGCCGTCCTACATCGAGACCTTCGGCAAGCCCACCGATCTTGAGGATATCGCCGCCCATCAGGCGATCGTCTACCGGCGGCTCGGCCATGTGTTGCAGCCATGGCTCTTCCCGCGCGATGACGGTTCCGTCGCAGAGTTCGCGCCGGTCGGTCGATTGCGTCTCGACGATCTCGATGCCATCGCCGACGCGGCGAGCGAAGGCATGGGGCTGGCCTGGCTGCCATACTGGCTGGTGCGTGAGCGTGTCGAAGCAGGCAAGCTCATCCGCGTGCTGCCTGACAAGCCGGACTATCTCTACGATTGCCACGCACTCTGGCTCCAGATGCCGCATCTGCCGTTGAAGGTGCGGCTGGCCATCGACGCGCTGGCGGCGGGATTGCCGAAGCTGACGAGCTAAAGCGCGTCGCGATCCTTCGGATTCGCTCCATGCGCTTTAGGTCTTTGGTTTTTACGCATGTCTTTATCCCGAAACCGGTTCCCACTTTCGGGAGACATGCTCTAGGCCACTTTGGCGCGATCAGTATCGCCTTCGCCTGATCAAGGCATCTCTAAAGCATTTGAAAGAAAAAGGCCGGGCGCGAAAGCAGCCCGGCCAAGCATGAAGGTCATAACCTTCAGAGGGGAACATCGCCCGGCGCAATGGGAGGAAAACACCGAGCGATGCTGCCTATTTGGGGTCTCGGCGGCGTATTTTCCACGAACGAAATTCCAAAAAATACCGAGATCGCGAAAAAATCTCGCTTAATCATTGTGAAGTCGTCAGCCGGCGGCCGATGCTTTTTCCAACAGGTCCGTATAATGGCGCCGCGCTACGTCGGGA
>NZ_RZRY01000760.1:0-2780 GCF_003998035.1 Mesorhizobium sp. M2A.F.Ca.ET.039.01.1.1
CCTTTCGGACCGTACATTCCCGATGCATGAACTTCATCCAGAAACGTCATTGCGCCATATTCGTCCGCCACGTCACAGATATCTTTGATCGGTGAAATGTCACCGTCCATTGAATATATCGATTCAAAAGCAACGATCTTGGGTCTTGCAGGATTTACACTGCCCAGAAGTTCCCGCAAATGCGCAACATCGTTATGCCGGAAGACGCGCTTTTCCGCCCGGCTGTTGCGGCATCCACTGATAATCGAAGCATGGTTGTGCGCGTCGGAACATATAACTGTGTTCGGCATCAACGATGCTAATGTACTCAATGACGAATCGTTTGAGCTGAAGCCAGAAACAAAAATCAATCCTGCTTCCTTATTATGAAAATCTGCAAGCTCCCGCTCCAGCAAGACATGATAATGGTTGGTGCCACCAATGCTGCGGGATCCTCCCGATCCTGCGCCGTTGGCATCGATGGCGCGCTTCATTGCCAATAGGACTTTGGGGTGCTGCCCCATGCCGAGATAATCATTAGTGCACCAAATGGTTATCTCTTTTCGGCCGTCGGGCCCATTGAGCCAAGCCTTTGGGAAGTTGCCAGACTGACGCTCCAGATCGGCAAATTCACGATAGTCGCCGCGGTCTTTGAGTTGCTCGATTCTTTCGGTGAAATATTGCACATAGTCCAAGTCAACCTCCTGTTGGGAAACCTTTTTCGGGTCGCTGAGAACTGCTTCACAGCGCGCGTGCATATCGCCAACGCCCGTCGCATCCTTCAACAAGCACCAGCAAAATTCGATTTCGACTAACCAGCTTGATCTTGCTGGTGTTCGGCCGTCCTTATTAGTTGAATAACAAACCCCAAAATTCAAGTGAAAAGAACGTTAACGTAATTTGTTACGGCAATGTCTAAAAATGCATAATGCCGCAATATTTAATAATTCTGGCCCGTCGTCCGAATCCTCTCACGGCGTTATCAAAGTCATGCTCAGCGGGGCTGCGGGCCAGAGAGCCACAATACGCGAGGGCCGCGTCTTGTCGCGCAACAGCCCTTCTTCGGCGGCGAAGCGCTCTGCCAACGCCATATGCAGCTCTTGGATTGCCGGTCTGCCGGATCATGTCGACGGTGCCGGCGTCATCGTCGGTCCAGTCGGTTCGGAGCCGCCTCACGAACGTGGAAACTTCTGTCATCAGACATAGGCGCAGTTCCTGATGTCGGTTCTCAAGAGCCGGTTCGAGGCCGTCGTCCGGGAGATGACGCTGTTGGTGATGCGAGCCAGCCGCTCGGCGGTGATCAAGAACGCCCGCCACCTGAGCTGCGCGATCCTGACTGACGATCATCGTCTGGTTTCCACCGAGCACGCGCTGCCTATCCACGTCATGTCGATGGATTTGGCAACGCGTCCGATAACGGAGCTGTTCAACGATGTCGCCGACGGCGACATTTTCCTCAACAACTGCCCTTACACGGGCGGTACCCATCATGCCGACCTGATCATGGCGATGCCGATCTTCTTCGATGGCAAGCCGCTGTTCTGGGCCGTGACGCTCTCCCATCATGCAGACACCGGCGCGCCGACACCTTCGACCTATCTGCCATCCGCCAAAAACATCTTATGAGGAAGGAATCCACTTCCCCTGCGTGCGTGTGATCGAACAGCACAGGGAGAAGCAGGACATCCTGCGTATCGGCATGATGCGCAACCGCGTTCCAGACATCTGGCTGGGCGATGTCCGCGCCCAGATCGGCGCCTGCAGACCGGTCGACGCCGTCTGCTGGAACTGCTCGAAAAATACGCTCGCGACACACTCGTGGCTTTTGTCGAGGACTGGTTCGACTACGGTGCGCGGCGCGCAATGGCCGAGATCGCCAAACTGCCGAAGGGCAAGTTCTCCTACGAGGTCCGCCATGACCCTGTCCCCGGCGTGGCGGAGGGGGGCATCCCGATCAGGATCACCATCGATGTCGACCCCCAAGCCGGCGAGATCACGGTCGATGTGCGTGACAACATGGATAATGTGCCGGGCGGTCTCAATCTGTCGGAAAACACTTGCACGGGCTCGTGCCGAATCGGCGTCTTCAACAATCTCGACGACGGCATCCCGCACAACGAGGGTGCCAAGAGCGGCATCAAGGTCTTGATGCGTGAGGGAAGCGTGGTCGGCAAACCGCGCTACCCGGTTGGCACCTCGGTGGCGACCACCAATGTAAACGACCGGTTGATCATCGCCGGCAATTGCGTGTTCTCGACGATGGGAGAACCCTATGGCCAGGCCGAGAGCGGTTCGCACCTGCCGGCGGGGATAGGCGTGATTTCGGGCAAGGATCCGTTCAAGGATGGGCAGCCCTACGTCAACCAGGTGTTCATTGGCTACGCCGGCGGCGGAGCGCGTCACGGCTATGATGGCGGGCCGGAATGGCGGCCTGATCGCACTGGATTCCGTAGAGGTGGATGAATGCATGTATCCCATCATCATTGAATCGCGCGGCGTGGTGAACACGCAAGGCATTGGCCAGTTCGAGGGCGCTCCCGCCGTGGGCGGCGTCTTCTATCCCCCGTCGACCGCGAGACGACACTGGTCTACTCGACCGACGGCACAACCTTTCTGCCGCGTGGCGTGCTCGGCGGCGGTGAAGCCAAAGCCAGTCGAAGTTCCAAACGCGGGACGGACGGCAAGCTAGTCGAACTGCCGGCGTTCCATGAGGAGGTGTGTAGCGCCGGCGAGCGAACCGAGCTCGTGGCCTGCGGCGATAGCGGCTATGGCGAGCCGACCCAGCGTGACGCGCGGTCTGG
>NZ_RZRY01000761.1:0-2776 GCF_003998035.1 Mesorhizobium sp. M2A.F.Ca.ET.039.01.1.1
GCTGCAGCCACCGCGCCGGCCACACCCGCGCCGGCGACCGCCGAGGCGACCGTGCCGGTCGGACAGAAGGCGATCTTCTATGAGGAGCGCACCAGCACCCAGCAGGGCACGGCCGAGCCCGGCAGCATCGTCTGGTCGCTGGTCCAGGAATCGCCCGGCGGCGACCTGCCGCCGGAACCGGCGATCCGCGCCGAAGCGACGATCCCCGGCAAGAACATCCAGCTGCGCATGACGATCCGGCGCAACACCGACCAGACCCTGCCGGCCAGCCACATCATCGAGATGATTTTCCTGACGCCGGAAGGGTTTGACGGCGGCGGCGTCGACAACATCTTGCGCATCGCCATGAAGAGCTCGGAGCAGGACGCCGGCAGCCCGCTGATCGGCATCCCAGCCAAGATCGCCGACGGCTTCTTCCTCGTCGCGCTCAACGACACCAAGGCCGACGAGGACGCCAATCTGACGCTGCTTCGGGGACAGTCCTGGATCGACGTGCCGGTGGTCTACAAGACCGGGCGCCGCGCGCTGCTCACCATGGAAAAGGGCATCCCCGGCGAGAAGGTCTTCGAGGAGGCGCTGAAGGCCTGGGCGGCGAAGACGTCGGGGTGATGAGCAATTCCAGGAAAAGTGTGAGCCGTTTTCCGTCCGGAATTGCGTAAGGCAGGCGCCTTAAAAGCCTTGAAAGAGCATATCGAGCGCCGCCACGATATCGTCGTGGCGGCTCATGAGATTGGTTCGATTTTCGCCGAGTTCGGTTGCGGCAACCGTCGCGATTAGGTGGGTGGCCATCACCATCTTCCGGCCGTTGATCTCAAAGACCGGATGCAGCTTGCGCATTGGCGAAGGCGCCGAGGTCAGTGGCAGAAGCGGAACGACCACCCGCGTCTTGAAGTGGTCGAGCAGGTCGGACTGAACGTCGAGCAGATAGCCGCCTTCGATGCCGCTGGCGAAGACGTCATAGCGCGCCATCAGAATTGCCGATGTTCGGCGAGTGGGATGCCGTGCTTGTCGACATAGTCGTTCCAAGCGTCTATCGTCGCACGGTTCTCAAGCTTCCATAGCCGCGTTTTTTCCGCAGCAACCGCTTCCGATATACCGGCCTCCGCAGCCCGTGATACATTCACGTTGAGCCCCTTGGCTTCCGCCATGAGCTGCGAATCGATCGACAGATTAGCTGGCTGGCGATTTGCGTTCGTTGCAATCTTGCGCATGACAGTCACCTCGACATGCGCATACTTTATGCGCATCGGTGCGTCAGCGCAATGAGGGTGCTATCCCTCCATCTCCTCACGCAGTATCTCCAGCTCCAGCCACTCCTCCTCGAGCGCGGCGAGCGTCGTGCGCTCCTTGTCGAGCGCGGCGATGGTCTTCTGGAACGAGACGGGATCGCGTTCGTAGAAGGCGGGGTCGGCGATGTTGTTCTCCAGCCTGGCGATTGAGGCTGTCACCGCTTCGATCTTCTTGGGCAGGGAATCCAGCGCGAACTTCTGCTTGAACGAGAGCTTTTTCGCCGGGCCTTTGGGTGCGGCTTGTTCGGCCTTCGGCGAAGCCTCGGCGGCCTCGGCTTTCGATCTTGCCTTGCGGTCTTCCAGCTTCGAGCCGCCGCGCTGCGCCAGCATGTCTGAATAGCCGCCGGCATATTCGATCCAGCGGCCGTTGCCCTCCGGCGCGATCACGCTGGTGACGGTGCGGTCTAGGAAATCGCGGTCGTGGCTGACCAGGATGACAGTTCCGGAAAAGCCCGCGACCAGTTCCTGCAGCAACTCCAGCGTCTCCATGTCGAGGTCGTTGGTCGGCTCGTCGAGCACCAGAAGGTTCGCCGGGCGCGCCAGCACGCGGGCCAGAAGAAGGCGCGCGCGCTCGCCGCCGGAAAGCTCGCGCACCGGCGTGCGCGCCTGCTCCGGCTTGAACAGGAAATCCTTCATGTAGGAGACGACGTGGCGCTGCTCGCCATTGACCAGCAGGTTCTCGCCGCGCCCATCGGTAAGGTAATGCGCCAGGGTTTCGGCCGGGTCGACGGCCTCGCGCTTCTGGTCGAGTGTGGCGATCTCCAGGTTGACGCCGAGCCGCACGCTGCCGGCATCCGGCGCGAGCTCGCCGGTCAGCATCTTCAAAAGCGTCGTCTTGCCGGCGCCGTTGGGGCCGACCAGGCCGACGCGGTCGCCGCGCTGGATGCGGGTCGAGAAACCCTTGACCACGGTGAGGTCGCCAAAGCTCTTGTCGATGCCCTTGGCCTCGATCACCAGCTTGCCGGATTCGGCGGCGTCGCTCGCCACCATGGTGGCGATGCCTTCGGCGCCGCGGTGGCTGCGGAAGCGCTGGCGCATCGTCTGCAATTCGCCGAGGCGGCGCATGTTGCGCTTGCGTCTGGCGGTCACGCCGTAGCGCAACCAATGCTCCTCGCGCACGATCTGGCGGCCGAGCTTGTGCTGCTCGCGCTCTTCCTCCTCCAACACCTGGTCGCGCCATTCCTCGAAATGGGCAAAGCCCTTGTCCAGCCGTCGCGTCTGGCCGCGATCGAGCCAGACGGTGGCGCGGGTGACGCGTTCGAGAAAGCGGCGGTCGTGCGAGATCAGGATCACCGCCGAAGAGGTGCGGGCAAGCTCCTCTTCCAGCCATTCGATCACGGAAAGGTCGAGATGGTTGGTGGGCTCGTCGAGCAGAAGGATGTCGGGTTCCGGCGCCATGACGCGCGCAAGCGCGGCGCGGCGCGCCTCGCCGCCAGACAGGTCGCCCGGCTTCTCCTCGCCGGTGAGGCCGAGATGCTCCATCAGAT
>NZ_RZRY01000762.1:0-2765 GCF_003998035.1 Mesorhizobium sp. M2A.F.Ca.ET.039.01.1.1
TTGCTCATCGCATTGAGAAGCGCGAGCGCCGCGCGGTAACGCTGGTGTTCTTGCGGCCGTGGCCGAGCGAACATTTCAGTGAAGAACCCCATGACTCAATAGCCCCTATTGGTCCTCCCAACGTCAAAGTATAGGCGATTTTTTTAAATTGTGCAGTGCAGCAATTGCATGGCTGCCATGCCGCATCAGATTTTTTCCGCCACAATCGATTTTCCGCGAAACTTTTCGGCAGGCTCAATCGTAGGCGTTGGTGCCGGCACTTGGCCGGCTTTTTCCTCGCCACTCCTGGCGACCTTGCCGGACTGCACGAAATGCGGTCCGGCTTTTTGCTTGATGGCTCCGGTCGGCAAAATGCCTGCAATTGTTAACGTCGCCAGAAGTCATTTTTAACGAGGGCGCCCTATCTTCAAATGGCGTCAATGCATGCCGTCACGAGAGGGAGGCTGAGATCGGCACCGGGAACAAGCTCGATTTCGCTTCGTTGCTCGACGACCTGATCGTCGCCTCGGAGAAAGGCGAGGAAGAGGGCGCCCGGCCGTCTATCCCGTTCGACTATCTGTCCGTTGCCGATGAACTTCATTCCGGCCGCATCAAGGTTGCCGGTGAGAGCGTCGCCGCCGAATACCGCGAATCCGGCGCCGATCTTGCCGCGGAGTTCGCAGCACTTCTCGACCGGGCGAAACTGACGCTTGCGGGCGAAGAGCATTGGCCCGAGGAAAAGCTGCCGTCGATCGATCCCGAAGCCATTGCCGGCGAGCTCGGCCTCGACCATCCAGCCAAGAATGCCGATTTCGGCCGCATCCGGCGCAATTTCGCTTTCGCCAACCACCCGGACCGGGTCGCGCCGCATCTGCGCCAGCGCGCCATGATCCGCATGCAGGTGGCCAACATGCTGATCGACGAGGCGAAGCGACGGGCCTTGGCTGGGGCACGCCGTTAGCCGCGCAGTTTACGCAAAAAGTCGAAGACTGCGGGCTTGGAGAAACTCCGGCCTGTGCTTTATGCTTGAACTTCCTCCCCGCGCTGTCCGCGCAAAACTCCCGCCGGAGATCCCATGCATAAACGCCGCCTCGGTCGGACCGACCTCCTTGTTTCGCAAATCTGCCTCGGTTCGATGACCTGGGGGCAGCAGAACACCGAAGCGGAGGGCCACGCGCAGATGGACCTGGCGTTCTCGCGCGGGGTGAATTTAATCGACACGGCCGAGCTTTACCCGATCCCGCCCAAGGCCGAGACGCAAGGGCGGACCGAGAAGACCATCGGCAGCTGGATGAAAGCCAATCGCAACCGCGACAAGGTCATCCTTGCCTCGAAAGTGGTCGGCCGCACGGCCAACACCTGGTTCCGCGGCGATCGTCCCTCGAAGCTGGTGCGCGCCGACATCTTCGACGCGGTCGAGAAGTCGCTGGCCAAGCTCGGCACGGACTATATCGACCTCTATCAGATCCACTGGCCGGACCGGGACATTCCCTGGGGCTCGAATCCGACGCGCGTGGGAGCGGTGGCGCGGCGCCCGGATGCGGCAGGCACTCCGGGAGGCGAGACGCCTGTTGCCGAAACGCTCGCCGTCTTCGACGAACTGGTGAAGGCCGGAAAGATCCGCCATCTGGGTCTCTCGAACGAAAGCTCCTGGGGTGTCATGCGCTTCGTCTTCGAGGCCGAAAAGGCCGTGGGTCCGCGCGTCGCCTCGCTGCAGAACGCCTACAACCTCGTCAACCGCACCTTCGAGGTGAACCTTGCCGAGGTCTGCGAACGCGAGGAGATCGGGTTTCTTCCCTATTCGCCGCTGGCGCAGGGCTATCTCACCGGCAAGTACGATCATGGCGCGCGGCCGCAGGGCTCGCGCTCGCAGCTTTTTAACCGCGGCCAGCGCTACGAGACGCCGAATGCGGCGGAAGTGCTGCGTCAATACAACGAGCTGGCGCGCTCCTTCGGCATGGAGCCGGCGCTCTTCGCCAACGCCTATGTGGCGAGCCGGCCCTTCGTGACGGCGAACATCGTCGGTGCGACCACCATCGCGCAGCTCGAGACGGCGCTGTCCTCGGTCGACGTCACCTGGACGGAAGAGATGCAGAAGGCGGTCGACGCCATTCACCAGCGCGTCGGCAATCCGTGTCCTTGATCGGAATCGTTTAAAAAACAAAGGGGTGGAGACGATGGCAGAGTTTCCGATCGAGGCCGTGCGCGGCAGATTTCCGGCGCTTTCGCTGACCGATAAAGGGCGCCGGCGCATCTATCTCGACAATCCCGCCGGCACGCAGGTGCCACTGACGGTAGCGGACGCGGTGTCGCGCTGCCTGCTCTCGACCAACGCCAATCTGGGCGGCATCTTCGAAACAACGGTCGCTGCGCAGCAGGTGGTCGATGGGGCACATGCCGCGATGGCCGATTTCCTCAACGCATCGAGCGTCGAGGAGATCGTCATCGGCGCCAACATGACGACGCTCACCTACCACATGTCGCGCACGCTTGGCCGGACAATGAAGCCGGGCGACGAGATCATCGTCACGCGCATGGACCACGAAGGCAATGTCTCGCCCTGGCTGCAGCTTGCCGAGGATCTCGGCCTGGTCGTTCGCTTCCTGCCGTTCGACGAGCGGAGCTGGCAGGTGGAGGAGGCGGCGCTGAACGCGCTGCTTTCGGACAAGACGCGGCTCGTCGCGCTGAATTATGCCTCGAACCTGACCGGCTCGATCAACCGGGTGAAAGCGCTGACGGCGCTCGCCAGGCAGGCCGGCGCGCTGGTCTACGTCGATGCCGTGCAG
>NZ_RZRY01000763.1:0-2756 GCF_003998035.1 Mesorhizobium sp. M2A.F.Ca.ET.039.01.1.1
CTGTAGTACCCGGCTATCCTCACTCAGTTGATAGGTGCGTTTTAGATCCTCCGCCATGTTGCAGGCGCTGCGATGTTCGATCATCGCGCCTTTCGGCTGACCTGTGGAACCGGACGTATAGATCACATAAGCCAAGTCGAGGGAACCGGCGGGGCAGTGCGGAGGGGTGACTTCATGCAGAGAAATTTCGGTACGGTCCTTGTCGAGGAGAACCACCGCGCATCCATTCGCACCTTCGATGCTTCGCCCGGACAGGGCATCCCCGAACGTCTGTTCTCTGAGCTCCGATTTGCTGATGAGCGCGGTGGCGCCAGCGTCCCGCGTCATGAACCGCAGGCGCTGGGATGGCAGTCGCGGGTCGAGAGGAAGATAGACGGCCCCCGCCTTCAAGACCGCTAGAAAGCCGACAATGAGATCGCAGGAACGCTCAAGGAGAACGCCGACCACGTCTCCAAGACGGACTCCTTTTGAAATCAGATGACGGGAGAGCCTGTTTGCCCTTTGATCAAGTGCGGCATAGCTCAGTGCCTCCAATGGGCAGCTGACAGCGATATTGTCCGGGTAAGCGGCAGCCTGCGCTTCGATCAGGTTGTGCAGACAAGCGTCGGACGGAAAACGTGCAGCTGTGTCGTTAAAATCATGCAGGAGCTGATGCTCCTCCTCTGGCGTCAGAAGACTATAGTCACCTATCCGTCGGGCTGGCGCAGCTGCAATCGCCTCAAGCAACAAATGATAGCGCTTCGCCAGCCGCTCGATGGTGCTATGATCCCACAAGTCCGCATTGTATACGACGTAAAGGCGCACACTTTCTTTGCTGGCCAGGATTCGGAAATCAAGATCGATCCAGATATCGGTCTCACAAAATCGGATTTGCGCAGGCAAGCCGGAGAGGTCGACGTCGCATGGCGTGAAGCCAAGAGAACTCACCGCCTCGGGAGTGAAGTTGAAAACTGCTTGCGCGAGCGGATTGCGATTTGGTGCAGCGGGGAGCTTGAGCTTCTCCAGCAGCAGTGGAAGAGGAAAATACTCGTGGCTGCGCGCGCTGCGCATCAGGTGTCGCACCCGCTGCAAATGGTCGAGGAAAATGGGATTTCCGGAAAGATCCTGCCGCAACGCCCCTAGAGTTACAAAGTAGCCGAAGGTTCCCGAAAAATTCGCCGGACGACCGTGACGTGGCACGTAGAGGGTGATGTCGTCCTGGTCGCCATAACGATGCAGCAGGACGTAATAGGCTGCAAGTAGAACGGTGGCGAGCGTCACTTTTTCTTTGTGCGCCAGTCGCCCCAAGCGCGCGACCAGCGGCATCTCAATATCCACGGAGTGAACTGACCCGGTGTGCGTGGCAAGCGCAGTTCGTGGTTTGTCGGTCGGAAGGGCCAGGCCGGGCTCATGATCGACAAATTGGCTGTGCCAATAGGCCCGCATGCGTTCTCCGTCGTCGCCGGAAAGGAGTCGCTCCTGCCAGGCTACGAACTCCTCGTACGGGGTCGTCGTGGTCAGACCCGGAATGTCCGTGTTGCCGCAGCACGCCTGGTAGAGCCCGCCGAACTCGTGCAGGAAGGTGCGAATGCTGTAGGCGTCGGAAATGATGTGATGGAAATTGAGGAGGAGAGTCTCCTCTGTAACACTGCGGATGAACAGGTGAGCGCGAAACACCGGACCATGTTCCAGATCGAAAGGTGAGCGAGCTTCTGCTGCGATAGATTTATGGAAGTCTGCTTCTTCGGCATCTTGGAGCCGAACGACATGAAAGCTCAGAGGGACTGTCTCATGAATGCGCTGAACGACCTGCTCGCCATCCTGGTGAAAGGTCGTGCGCAGCATTTCATGGCGGTCGATCAATGATTGGAGCGCGCGCCGCAAGGCATCAATGTCGAACGGCGCCTTTATGCGCAGCTCGACTGGCAGATTGTATTCGCTACCGGTCGGTCGTTTTTGATGATGTATCCAAAGGCCCATCTGGCCATGCGACAGCGGACGCGTAACATGATCCATTGCTTTCTCCAGCCACATCGTTGTGCGGAGAACACTACCCGTCTTCTCTTGGAAACGGTTTGAATTTTCGGAGAACTATCGTGTCGTTTATGTGAACCTGTCGTATGACAGAATGCATATTCACTCGAAGTAAGAATTGCAGATGACTGGCGTTATAAATTGTGAAGGGAAAATTCAAAAAGGTGGACAGTGGACTATCAAACCGTTTCGCGATCGGTGAAGTGGTTTCATATATCTTCACACACGCGACCCGTCGGCAGCGTAGAAGTGACTCCTACTCAGTTACGACGACCCACGCCACCTAATACTACAGTTGCGGATCATTTGATTTTCTGATTCAGTTCGACAGGTTATGGAGGGAGCCATGTCTGTCGCTTCGTGGTCGGGGTCATTGTTGGCTTGGGAGCAGGAGCTCGCAGCGCTGAAGGCGCGGGTTGGGCGGGTGCTTCCTCGTCGTGAGCTGCGAGAGACGGGCGCAGATTTCCTTGACGGCCTTCTTTCGGGCATTGAACGCAAGACGGGCTGGTTGATGGCTGAGCAGTCCGGAGCGGAGCGCCCCTATCGGATGCAGTCGCTGTTGGGGCGCAGCCACTGGGACGCGGATCGGCTGCGAGACGAGGTTCGCGATTATGTAGTGGAGGCGTTGGGCGATGAGGATGGCGTCCTGATCGTCGACGAGACGGGATTTGTGAAGAAGGGCGATCGTTCCGCCGGTGTTGCGCGTCAATACTCGGGAACGGCGGGTCGGATCGAGAACAGCC
>NZ_RZRY01000764.1:0-2756 GCF_003998035.1 Mesorhizobium sp. M2A.F.Ca.ET.039.01.1.1
TTCCTAGGTACCCCAGGCAGCGCCTCGATTTCCCGCACGATCCTTCAGGTCGCACTTATCAAGAATCGCAAAAATCTGCTCATGCGCTTCCATGATGTTGCGCTCGAGGGCGTCGGCGGCTGCCAAGCCTTTGCCCTTCTCCAATTGGTCGATGATTTCGCGATGATTATGGTGGCCTGGAACAAAATTTGGTTCCTTTCGCCTCAAGCTGAGGATTGGGCCGGCATGAAGCCAATGCGTCTCAATCGTGTTCATCAAAACTTTATTTTGAGAGAGGTTGTAAACCGCAAAATGGAATAGTTGATTCAGTTTTAGATACTTCTTAACGTCAGAGTTATTCTTCAGATTGAGCAGATCCATCTTGAGATTAATTTCCCTGATATAGTTCAGGCTCTTGCCGCACGATTTCTTCGCCGCCCAGACCACGGCCTGCCTTTCATTCAAAAGGCGCACTTGTAGAAGATCGCGTAGGCCTTCAGCAGTGATCATCGGAACTCGCGCGGACTGACGCGGCGTCCGTTCGAGTATGTCGATGCCGCTGAGCCGGTTGAGCGACTCGCGGATCGGCATGTGGCTAGTGCCAAATGCGACAGCCAGTTCCTTGAGACGCATCGGCTGCCCGGGCGAAAATTCCCCAGACATCAAAGCGTTCTTCAGTTCGGCATAGACGTGCTCAATCGCCGAACTCGGGGAAGCCTTCAATCGTGGCATCTCGTACTTCAAGGTTTTTGTCGCCATTTGGCATGATCTCCAAATACTGGGGGTGGCCTCAGGAATGGGTGCTTGGAAAGCCCTGTGAACACGTTTCTCGCGCTGCGTGAAAACGGCGGGGCACCAGCCCACCTGAGCCCTGATCCGCGCACGAAGTGCGCGGCATCGCAAACCGGTTGGCACAGCAACGCACCGAACCCGCTCATACTAATGGCGTGGTATTGCTGGAGACGCGCTATCCTGGCGGGCGCGGCGGCCGACGGCCGCCGCCATCTCCAGCCCCCCGGTTCCAAGGCTTCGGGTGTCTCGACAACGTATCAGCCGGAGCTGCTACATTGACGCATACTGGTCTCTTACGGCCAACCAGGTCAACACATGCCCAGCAGTGATGCTAAAACGAATGTCATAGTGTTGACCCTCGATCAATTCAGGACAGATAGTTTGTGTTAGATGCAGTCGTAGCTGCCCGTTTCTGGGCGTCGTTCGTAACTCTGCACAGTCGAATCCGAATAAGCGCCTTGCCACAGGATAGAGCGCTTTGAAGAGCGTTTCCTTGGCCGAAAAAACCAGGCTCGCCAGCCAGTCTGGAGCGAGGACCACTTGTCGAGCGATCAAGGCACGCTCATCCTCATTGGTGGTCATGTTTAGGATCGCATCCAGAGCACGACCGCTGGCCAGCGCCTCAACGTCGACGCCTGCCCGCCAGTTGCCACTGGCGATGGCGAAACAAGCGCAATGCCCACGCGTATGCGTTATCGAGCCAGCGGACGACGAAGGCCAGAGTGGAGCCCCGCCTGGGCCGATTGGAATCTCAGCAGCGCCTTGCCCCAGCGCCCGCAATGCCGCGTGTGCCATCGCTCGCCCGGCTAAAAACTCAGCACGGCGCATGGTCACCGCTGCAGACAGGCTGGCAGGGCAGTGTAACGCCAGCAGGTTAAACAGGTCGTCCGTATAGCTTTCGAGATCAAACCTGCCGCGCACTAAGATCGCGTTGGGGAACCCGGGAGCATATAACTCAGCATTGGTGAAAAATCCACGTGAACGAGCGGAGAGAGTCACTAGTTCGGAATCGACAAAAGCAGTCATCCTGTCGCCTATGTCCTATACCTGTGTGGCACTCTATCATGAGTTTTTTGAGCAAATTTTATAAGTGTGTTAATTTATGTTACAGATTTATTACGCTTGACCTTTTACGTTTGTTGCGAAACAGAGGGCCTGCACCATTCACCTCGCGCCATGACGTGAGCCTGGTGTTGTGTTCCAGGCCCCGGTTCGGCTGGTTAGGGTTTGCGGGGGGCGCGCACAACCAGGTGAAGGAACGAATGGTGCTGGAAGACTGCTCGCCGGTTGGGATTTAGCCCGAAGTCGATAGGTAGATTGCCCTGCCAAGAGGCTTCTGAAGGCCGATCTGGTGCAGGAGCGTGGCTGGGGACAACGAGGGCGCGTCAATCCTCGATGGCCGATCAGCTCGTGGGCGGCGGCATCGGCCTGTGATTACAAGCGTTCGATACCGCTTGCTGGTGGCAATACCGGAAAGCGGCGTGCGCGATCGGGTTTCTATGAATGCTCCAACGGCGCTTGCCGGTTCCGGTTCACGGTGACGATCCATAGATCCATAACCCGGTGCATCGAGCCAAGCTGCCCTTGCGGATCTGGTTGAACGTGACCTTGCCCCTCTGATCTAATCCGGTTTGAAGTTCGTTCTGGCCCATCGAGAGGACCAGGACATGAAACGCAGCCGCTTCTCTGAAGAGCAGATCATCGCAATTTTGAAGGAACACGAGGCCGGGGTATCGGTTGGCGATCTGTGCCGCAAGCACGGGGTCAGCGACGCCTCGATCTACAACTGGAAGGCCCGCTTCGGCGGGATGGATGTGTCCGAGGCTCGGCGGCTGAAGGCGCTGGAGGACGAGAACACGCGGCTGAAGCGGCTTCTGGCCGACGCCATGCTCGACAATGCCGCGTTGAAGGATCTTGTGGGAAAGAAATGGTGACCCCCGCGGCCAAGCGGAAAGCTGTCGCCCGCCTGAAGGAAGGCTTCGGGA
>NZ_RZRY01000765.1:0-2752 GCF_003998035.1 Mesorhizobium sp. M2A.F.Ca.ET.039.01.1.1
GAGCCTTGGCGGTGGGGGTCGACTTCACCGAGCTCAACCGCGAGAAGCAGATGGTGCTCAACGCGCTCGACTCGGCCAATTTCGCCTCCGCGGTGCGCCTTTCGCAGGGTGCGTCGGACGACGAGATCAAGGCCTATGCGGCTGCCTTCCTGAATTCCAATCTCAACGCCATCGATCCCGCCAACATTGCGCTCGATGTCGCGCTGCCGAGCAGCCAAACCGGCGGCGGCTTGATGAAGCTTTGCGCGACGCTCACCTATCATCCCTATTTCCATCCGGCGGCGGCGCTGCTCAGCGGCGCATCAGACGGCGACGCGCATAAGCCGATCCAGGTCGAGATGTGTTCCCAGGTGCGGCTGAAGAACACCCTGGAAGTGGCGATGGTGCTCGACAATTCGGGCTCCATGACAACGCCCGGCACCGGCTCGGGACAGAAGCGCATCGACCTGCTCAAGCAGGCCGCCAAGCAACTCGTCGACACGCTGGCGCTGCAGGCAGCGCAGATCAAGCAGATCGACAAGCCGGTGCAGTTCAGCCTCGTGCCATTCGCGGCCTCGGTCAATGTCGGGCCGAGCAACGACAACGCCCCCTGGATGGACACCTACGGGCTGTCGCCGATCGCCAACG
The DNA here is from genome assembly GCF_003998035.1 of Mesorhizobium sp. M2A.F.Ca.ET.039.01.1.1. Lineage (NCBI taxonomy): Bacteria > Pseudomonadati > Pseudomonadota > Alphaproteobacteria > Hyphomicrobiales > Phyllobacteriaceae > Mesorhizobium > Mesorhizobium sp. M2A.F.Ca.ET.039.01.1.1. The sequence goes on from NZ_RZRY01000765.1 coordinate 628, forward strand.
AGAATTTCGACTGGTCGACGCTAAACGCCCCCGACAAATACGCTCAGAAAATCAACGGCATCTGGTATAAAAAAGGCACCGGCTGGGGTCCGGCGGAAGGCCAGATATTGACCCGATTCGAGCTCTATCGGGATATGAAGGTCGTCACCAGCCACGAACGCATCGCCGGCAGCAAGCGGGTCGTCTGCGACAAGTACCGATCCAATCATACCTGTTCCGATAGCCACGACGAATACGACTACAACGACACCTATGGCCCGTTCGCCAGCTGGCAGGGTTGCGTGGAAGTGCGGCCATATCCCTACAATGTAGACGACACGCCAGCCTCCGGCGGCCCCAACAACACCGGCATCGGCGTCGGAGATCCGGCGACCATGTTCGTGCCGATGTTCGCGCCGGACGAACCCGGCAACCATTGGAAAGTGACGCAGGATCCCGACGAGCCGAACCCGGTCACCTACGGCGCCGCCAACAGCTGGTGGAACGACGACCCGTCGAGCACCACCGGCAAGACCAGGCAGTCGAACATGGCCAAGTATTTCATGCCGCGGCCGATCGATGCGCCGGTGCTGTCGAAGGGCGCGGGCCCGAACTACAGCTGCACCACCACGCCAATCACACCGCTCACCGATGTCACCCAGACCGATGGGCTCGCAGCCATCAAGGCGGCGATCGACCTGATGCAGCCCAACGGCAACACCAATGTGCCCGAAGGCATGGCCTGGGGCTGGCGCACCGTCTCCAGCGCCCCGCCCTTCACCGAGGGGAGGCCGGAAACCGAGCGCGGCAACGACAAGGTGGTCATCGTGCTCACCGACGGCGAGAACACCTATTCGACGGTCAGCTCGGACCCGGCCGGCAACAAGTCGACCTATGCCGCCTATGGCTATACCGGCGTCGGCTATAACGGCACCTCGGTCACCCGCCTGTTCGGCGGCACGTCGAGCGCGATCGGCCAGTTCAACTATTCGTCGAGCAACTACACCGCGGCGATGAACGAGCAAATGGCGAAGCTGTGCGACAATGCCAAGGCCGGCAATATCATGGTGATGACGGTGGCGCTCGACATGTCCTCGACCAGCTCGAGCGACCAGAAGGCCATGGCGGCGCTGAAAGCATGCTCTTCCGAGTCCCGCTTCCGCAAGGATCCGACCGATCCCAGCAAACCGGCAAAACTGTTCTGGAACGCAACGGGGGCGACGCTGTCCGACAACTTCAAGGAAATCGCCAACGAGTTGTCGAACCTGCGCGTGGTCGGGTAAGGCGAGCTGGCGTAAAGGGCAATCCCATCAAGCCCTTGCGACGTTTGACGAAGCGGCGCACATCTCGGGAACTTTCCGGAGATCCCGATGCCTGACGCCGCCAACCACCTCACCTTCGCGCTGATCTGCCTGGGCATGGTGCTCACACCCGGCCCGAACATGATCTACCTCATCTCGCGCTCGCTGTCGCAAGGGCCGAAGGCGGGGCTGATCTCGCTCGGCGGCGTGGCGCTGGGCTTCCTGTTCTACGTGATCTCGGCGGCCTTAGGCATCACGGCGCTGATCTTCGCCGTGCCTTTTGCCTACGACGCGCTGCGCTTCGCCGGCGCGCTCTATCTGTTGTGGCTCGCCTGGCAAGCGCTCAAGCCCGGCGGACGCTCGCCCTTCCAGGTCCGCGAATTGCCCAGGGACAGGCCGCGCAAGCTTTTCGTCATGGGGCTGATGACCAACCTGCTCAACCCGAAGGTCGCGGTGCTCTATCTGTCGCTGCTGCCGCAGTTCATCAATCCGGCCAAGGGCCATGTTCTGTCGCAGCTTTTGGTGCTTGGCGTGACGCAGATCTCGATCAGCCTCACCGTCAACGCCATCATCGCGGTGACCGCCGGCTCGATCGCGAATTTCCTTGCCGGACGACCGTTCTGGCTGGTCGTCCAGCGCTGGATGATGGGCACGGTGCTGACGGCGCTGGCGCTCAAGATGGCGACCGAGGCGCAGAGATAGGGCGCATTGATATTCAGGTGAGGCCGGCCGCGAATGGCGCCCTGACCTGAATCCCAACGCACCCTACGGGCCTACCTCTACATCGGGCGGCGCACCGGCCGGATCTGCTCCGGCTCGACCACCTTGCGGTAGAGGTGCCAGGT
>NZ_RZRY01000766.1:0-2750 GCF_003998035.1 Mesorhizobium sp. M2A.F.Ca.ET.039.01.1.1
GGTGACGTGGTGGACCATCTGCTCGACCACGTTCGCCCGGTTCTTGACCGCAGCATGGAAGAGCGGATCGCCTATATCCAGGCGCCGCGATGGATCGGACATCAGGTGGCAGTCCAAGCGCATGGACGCCTTGCCGAGTTGCTGTCCCGGCCGCCGGCGTTGCGGACCCGAGGCCTGATGCTCGTCGGACCCTATGCCAACGGCAAGACGATGATCGCCGAACGGTTTGCTGTCGAACATCTGAAAGCCGCCGAGCAGCAGCGGGTGTGGGTGGTCCAGACGCGTGAGGGTGCGGGCCTCGCCCATTTCTATGGAAGCATCCTCGAGGCATTGCGAGCGCCAACCGGCATGGGTCGTGGTGTCGGCCGCAAAGCCGAGCAAATCGATCGCCTGTTCGACAGCGTGAAGCCCAGGATGCTGATCTTCGACGAATTCCACAATGCGCTGCGGGGCCGAACGCGGGACGTCGAGGCGGTTCTTGCCTTCCTCAGAAGGATCGGCCGCCAGTTCGACATTTCACCGATTCTGATCGGTGAGGTCGCCGTGTACGACTTCATCAACCAGACCGCCGAAATGGCGACCCGATTCGACCTGCATGCAGTGCCGCGATGGCAATATGGCGAGGAGTTTCTCGCGCTGCTCGACAGCCTCGAAGCCTCCATGCCGCTCGCCCGCGCTTCCGATCTCTCGGATGAACCGATGGCGCGGATGATCTTCCAGATCTCCGAGGGCCTGATCGGCGAGATCGTGGCGATCGTCTCTGCGGCGGCCGTGGCGGCGGCAAGGTCTGGCGCGGAGCGGATAACGAAAACGGGCATCGAGGCGCTGCGCTACATCCCCGTCTCGAAGCGCCGCCGGGCGCCGGTGCGTGACCGCCTGCTGTGAGCGGAGCACGCTTCGCCATCGAGATCCGTGAGCGATACGGGGACGTCGTTCGGAATCGGTGGCCCGTTTCCATTGACCCGCAGCCGGATGAGCTGTTGTCGAGCTGGCTCCACCGCCTTGCCATCGCCAACGGTATCGCGCCGCGGCCATTCGCCAGCGTCCTCGAGTCGGGCGACGGAATGTGGTCGCCGCGCCTCGATCTCCGGCTTCCACGCGAGGTCGCCACCCTGCTGACCGGTCGGACGGACGTTCCACACGAAACGATATCGGCGATGGCGATGACTGGTCCAGCGTTGACGCCGCTCCTGCTGCCGTTGCGCGAGAACGTCCGCCGGAACCGTTCGACCTGGATGCAGTATTGTCCCCAGTGCCTTGCCGGCGACGAAGTGCCGTATTTTCGCCGTCCCTGGCGGCTGGCGACGCGTATCTCGTGCTTCGTGCATGGTCGCGGTCTTCGGGATCGATGTCCCGCCTGTCGAAGCGGGATTGCATCCTTCGACCAGACCGAACTGATGCCGCAGCACTTCTGCGCCCGATGCGCCTTCGATCTGCGCACGGCATCGAAGGTCTTCGTCAAAACGTCGGCACGACGGCTGGAACGGTCGATCGACGATATCTGCAAGGTGGAGATGGCCAAGGGATCGATGACGATCGGCGACCTGACTTCGCGCCTGCTGGGCGCGCCTATCGTTGCAGGCGTCTCATTGGGGAAGACGCTCACGAACCTGTCCACGTCCTCGCGCATCCGCTGCTTCGAATGGCTGGCGGACAAGCCTGTCAGCTGGTTGACGGCAGATGAGGACGATGCTGTTGCCCGGCGACGTCGGCTCGTCCTGGCTGCTGGCGGCCATGACGAGTTGATCGCGCAGTTTGCGGATTTCATGGACAAGCATCAAGGATCGTCGAGGTCCGTGCGGTCACCCCCGACCGGCGCCGACCTTGCGGCTCTGCTCGAGGCCTATTCGCGCGCCACTGACGATGCGATCAAAACGAAGCGTCACCGTGTTCTTGCGGTCCCACGCGGATAGGATTGCTGCCCGCGAACCACCCATCCCTGGTGAGCAGCATGCTATTCGTCACCGGCGACGCCCGCATCTTCTTCCCAGTCACTGGAAAACCCCGGCATGATGTCGCCCGCCAGCAGCTTCTCCTTCGACAGCAGGCCTGCATCCTCAAGCGCTTCGATGTCGGGGAGATCGCGCAGAGTGTCGAACCCGAACTGCAGCAGGAACGCCTTGGTCGTGACATACGTGTATGGCGCGCCTGCGGTCGGGCTGCGTGGGCCTGAGGCGATCAGGCCGAAGCCGCGCAAATTGCCGATCAGGTCGCGGCTGATTTCCTTGCCGAAGAAGGCGGACAGCTCGGCTCGGGTGATCGGCTGGAAGTAGGCGATCGTCAACAGCACGAGTACCTCCGACTGCGAAAGGTTCTTTTGCCCCTGCTCGCCGGTGCCCAAGGCCGCGTGAATAGCGTCGCCGTAGGCAGAGCGCGTCAAATGCTTCCAGCCGCCGGCGACCGCCACCAGATCGTAGGGCCGGCCGCGCAGTTCCTCGCGGATATCATCGATGATGAGATCGATGTTGCAGCTCTTGCCGACGATACGCGCCAGGGTGTCACGTGTCACCGGCTCGCTGGCCGCGAAGATCGTCGCTTCGACTCTGGCCATCCACTCCCGCCAGCGAACCTCCGCCGGCAGGTGGTCGAGCTCGCGATCGAACAGGCGGTCGCCTGATCGATGGTCATCTGACCGGCCCTGCCCTCGCCTCTTGCGCGCCGCTTCAGCCATTTCCTAAAGCCCGTAGATGCGGAACGTGGTTCGGCCGGACAGCTCGCGCACGGCGCCGAGATCGACCAGTCGGTCGAAC
>NZ_RZRY01000767.1:0-2745 GCF_003998035.1 Mesorhizobium sp. M2A.F.Ca.ET.039.01.1.1
ACATCCGGCTCTCGGCGCATTCCAACGCGCTGCAGTTCAGGCCCCGCGCCTACTCCTACATCGGCTCCGTGCCGATGCTCGACATCTTCGACAAGCCGATCAACGACTGGGACTCGGTCGCCAAGCGCGCCTTCGATATCGTCTTCTCGCTTGTCGGCATCATCCTCTTTTCGCCGGTAATGCTCGCCACGGCGATCGCCATCAAGCTCGACAGCAAAGGCCCGGTGCTGTTCAAGCAGAAGCGGCACGGCTTCAACAACGAGATCATCGAGGTCTACAAGTTCCGCTCGATGTTCACCGACAGGTCCGACCCGACCGCCAAGCAGACGGTGACCAAGAACGACCCGCGCGTCACCCGCGTCGGACGCTTCATCCGCAAGACCTCGATCGATGAACTGCCGCAGTTCTTCAACTCCCTGTTCGGCTCGCTGTCGCTGGTCGGGCCGCGCCCGCATGCCATCGCCGCGCAGTCGCACAACCTGCTCTACAACGAGGTGGTGGACGGCTATTTCGCCCGCCACAAGGTGAAGCCCGGCGTCACCGGCTGGGCGCAGATCAATGGCTGGCGCGGCGAGATGGACACCAACGAAAAGATCCGCATGCGCACCGAATACGACCTCTATTACATCGAGAACTGGTCGATGCTGTTCGATCTGCGCATCCTGTTCCTGACGCCGATCCGCCTGCTCAACACGGAAAACGCCTATTGAGCGCCGTCGCCCATGAGTTGCAGCCGCGGGCATTGCCGCCTTCGGCGGTCAACGCGAAGCTGATCTCGCTGATCGCGTCGGCCGCGATCGGCATCGGCATCCTGCTCTCCGGCTTCGTCATCAGCGAGCCCGCGCCCTACGAGATCTACATGGCCGGACTGATCGCGGTCTGGGCGCTGTTCGGCCTTCGAATCTCGCGCGCGATCGTTCCCTTGCTGGTGCTTCTGGTGGCGATGAACATTGGCGGCATGATCGCCATGACGCAGATGGCGGATCTCGCCAACACGCCGCTTTATCTCGCCGTCTCGCTGTTCCTGGCCTTCAGCGCGGTGTTCTTCGCCTCGGTGACCTCGGTCCAGCCTAGCCTCTACCGGCTGATCTTCATCGCCTATGTCGTGTCGGCGGTGGCGACGTCGCTGCTCGGCATCGCCGGCTATTTCCATGCCTTTCCCGGCGCTGAGGTGTTCACCAAATACGACCGCGCCGCCGGCGCCTTCCAGGACCCGAACGTGTTCGGGCCGTTCCTGGTGCTGCCTGGCACCTACCTGCTCTACCTGCTGCTCACCGGCCCGGTGTCGCGCATGCCGCTGCTTGCGATGCCGCTGCTCATCATCACCGCCGGCATCTTCTTTTCCTTCTCGCGCGGCGCCTGGGGCATGTTCGCGGTGTCGGCGGTGCTGCTCACGGCATGCCTGTTCCTGCAGAGCGCCAGCGGCAAGTTCCGGCTGCGGGTCGTGGTGATGACGATCGCCGCCGTGGCGCTGCTGGTCATCGCCTTCCTCATCATCCTGCAACTGCCCGGCGTGTCGGACATGTTCACCCAGCGCGCGCAGCTCGAGCAGAGCTACGATTCGGCGCGACTCGGCCGCTTCGCCCGCTACGCGATCGGCTTCCAGCTGGCTATCGAGCATCCGTTCGGCATCGGCCCTCTGGTCTTCGGCACGATCTATGGCGAGGACACGCACGACATCTGGCTGAAGACGCTGATGGATTACGGCTGGCTGGGCTTCGTCTCGTTCCTGACGCTGACCTTATGGACGATCGGCACCGGCTTCCGCATCCTTCTGCGCGACCGGCCATGGCAGCCCTACCTGCTCTGCGCCTATGTCGCCTATCTTGGCAATATAGGCCTCGGCACCTTCATCGACATCGACCACTGGCGCCATCTCTATCTGCTGCTCGGGCTGATCTGGGGCGCCATCGTGCTGGAGTACCGGCATCAGCGGGACTTGCGGCTGGGAGCTCCGCCAAGCAGCCGAACGAACCGACACGAAGCGGTCGCTCCCGGTCGATGAAAGCCTTGGGGCCAAGTCTCAGGTTAAAAATGGTCGGAGTGGCCGGATTCGAACCGACGACCCCTTGACCCCCAGTCAAGTGCGCTACCGGGCTGCGCTACACTCCGGACCGCGCAAAGCCCTATAGTCTCAAAGGTTCAGAAGCAAGAGGCCAATAGGACAAAATCACGCCGGGCCTTCCATCTGTTTTCCACGTTATTCTATTTTTTCGAGCGATTACGGCAGCGAAGCACAGCAGCGTATAACGCGAGGCAAGCCGTGCTCACTCCAAGCCAGCCGAAATTCGGCTACTTTGCCAATTCGTCACCTTTGACAGGCGGCTTACCCTTGCCGGCGTGCTGTGTCGAGAACCAGCCTCATGCGACTATATCGAGTTGCAGAAGTGATATTGCAAGCAATATTGCATCAATTGAAATTTGCGGCAACTACCTCGACGCGCCATGCGCGGCCAGCATGCGGCGCGCGCTTTCCTCGTCGGTGATGAGCACGGTCGGCGCGACCAGGTTCATGGCACCGAGCAGCGCCTCGGTCTTCTCTTCGCCGCCGGAGGTCAGGATTCGGATCGGAGCCTTGCGCAGCCGATCGACATCCACCGACATCACATGGCTGTTGACGGGATGGTCGACCAGGTCGCCCTTGCGGTCGTAGAAATGGAACAGAAGGTCGCCGACGGCGCCACGCGCAAGCAGGGCCTCCCGGTCCGCTTCCTTGAGAAAGCCGCCGCGCGAGAAGGTGGTGGC
>NZ_RZRY01000768.1:0-2732 GCF_003998035.1 Mesorhizobium sp. M2A.F.Ca.ET.039.01.1.1
GGCCGGATGAGGTGTTGCCGAAGAGGTCGATGGTCAAGGGGTCGTCATGCGCCATTGGAAAGCCTCCTGTGCTCGAAAGGCGCGCGCGAAACTCCCGGCCGAACGGGTCGGCCGGGCGAAGCGCGGCGCCGGTTTTTGGGAAGTCAGCGGGTGATCAGCGAGAGCGCGATTTCGGCCTCGGTGAGCGCGATGGTGAGATGTGTTGCGCGCCGATGGCGGTCAAAGAGCGGGACAAGCCGCTCGGCCTCGATGAACTCGATGCCGTCGTCGGCCCCGAAATGCCGGCGCTTGTAGTCCCACCAGTCGGGATGGCCGTCCGGGTGGCATTGCTCGGAATAGACGACGAGGGGACGCGCTCCCTCGGCGAGCTTGCCGTTGGAGCATAGATAGACACCTTGGTCGCCGACCAGCCAGACGCCGGACTTCTCGCCCTCGCCGGGCCTTGTACCGTAATAGGGGTTGCGAAACCCGCCATTTTGCGCCGCATCGGCAATGCCCTGATCGATCACCTTGCGGACCGCCACAATCGGAAATGTAAACATCGTCCCCACCTCACGCCGCGACGTCGAGGGGCAAGTGCCTGAGATGCACGGGCAGCTTGGCGGCGATCTCCGCGTCGGTCAGATCGTGGAGCAGCTTGAGCACGGTGCGTCCGCGGTCATAGACGAGCACAGTGCGCTTGCCGCGCACCTCGGGCAGCCAGCCCTCGCCGGCATAGCCGCGATAGTCGTCATGCGTGCTCGACCAGATATGCTCGAGGCGCTCGTCATGCGTCAACGCCTTCACTGGCCAGGACTCGCGCTCCAAGATCGCGGCCCGCATTCGCTCGGGCGAACCCTTGTCGCAGAGATCGCAATAGCTGTGGAAGTAGCGGACGCGGCCGTCGATGCGCAGCCGGAAAAACACGCTGGTGACGCTACCGGTGAGGAATTCGCTGAGCGCGAACATGTCGGCGCGCATCCAGAGCGGCGGCAGGATTTCCAGCATGTAGTCGTGTCCGGACTCGTCAAGCTCGAACCATTCGTTTCCGTAAAGAGCGCCGGCGTCATCCGCGAAGCGATTGGGACGCTGCGCATGGCGGTCGAACAGACGGAACATCTGCCGGCGGTCGGCGATGCCCTGGTAGATCTTGCGGATGGGAGAGGTGGCGTTCATGGGGGGCTCCTTCTTAGCCTCGTCGGACCGGAGCGCGGCTCACCCTGCTGGATCGCCATCGCTTTCAGCCCTTCCTGACCCCTCCTCCTCGGCCGCCTCTCCGTCCGGGCGGGTCAAGGGCCGGCGTCAGCCGGGCGAAGCTTCACCCTTGACGCGGCCGGCGGGCATGCGGCAGCCGGGTTTTTTGTCCCCCTCCTTCTCCCTTCTTCTGGAGTTTTCGCGCACGCAGGTCCTCGTTCCAATCATCGGCGACGGGACGCAGCCGATCGAAACCGCACCCCGCCTCCGCCGCGATCGCTTCGAGCCGGTCGGCATAGACGTCGCCTTGGGTGTTGTTGTCGGTCGCGGCGACAAGAAGAGCGCCGTTGCGCGCCGCAAGCCCGCGGATCGCCGCCACGGTCGCCGGCGCCCAGCCGCCGCCGGTGCTGAGATAAAGGCTGCCGGGCTGCAGCTCCTCGATCGCGGCAAGGCTCATGGCATCGATGGCCGCTTCGGTGACGCAAAAGCGCATTGCCTCGACAGCGCCAAGACGAAACAGCAGCTTGGCGCCTCCGCTCGCAAACCCCCGCCATTTAGGACCGCGCTCCTCCCAGCCGGTGAGCACGCCGGCCTCATCGGTGTGCGCCACCCACATGCTGCCGCACGGACCCTCGCGAAGCCGGTCCTGGCGGATCGCCGCGCGGATGACGGTTTCTGACAGACGCCGTTCCTGGCGCAGATAGCGCCAGGTCATGGACCCGGGCCACGGCCCGCGGCGGCTTTGCCAACGCTCGGAAACGGAACGGCCCGGTCGCTTCTTATGAGGAACCCGCGTCCAGACGGGCTCGCTGGGAACGAACCCGATCAAATTCGCCACATGATCGAGCGCTTCCACGAAGCGGACGCCCTCGAGGTGCTCGACCAGGTGGAACACGTCTCCCTTGGCCTCCGACAGTGGATCGAACCAGCCTTTGCCCTCGTGAATGACGATGATGATTTCGGCGCCGCGCCTGAATTTTACGGCGCGTCTGGTGCTCTCCTTCTGATCGACCGCGAAGCCCGCCCGCTCCAGCACCGCAGCACACAGAACGCCACTTCTGAGTTCCTCGACATCGCTCATCTCCATTCCTATCCCGGCGCCCATGATGTTCCGTCCCTTCCTGTTCGGTTTCCTTTCCCGCGAACCCGCGGGACCAGACCCCAAGGCCGCGAAGAGCGAAGGAGGCAAGGGCGCGGCCGGGCAACTGAAGACGTGCACAGGGCAATGCGATTTTCCGGCCGCGGCGCAGCTTCCCTTGCCGCCGCTCGCTCGCAAGCGGCACCCAATCGCTGCGCATCGGCCCGCCGATCAGCAGAGCCGTTGGATCGCGGTCGTGCAATGTGGACTTTGTGACGGGGCGGGCCGCCAAGCTCCGGGCCGGCTCAACGAGCCGGCCTGATCTGGAATGGGTCGTATTCGTGAAGGATTTCGAGATCATCGCCAGGCTCGATCTCATCGCTGCGGAGCACGCCGATCACGTCGCCGGATTTGAAGAGGATGACGGGGACCATCAGGGTGCGGGCGAGGTCCAGGGCGTGGTGTTGAGCCAGAGCAAGAT
>NZ_RZRY01000769.1:0-2728 GCF_003998035.1 Mesorhizobium sp. M2A.F.Ca.ET.039.01.1.1
GTGCCAGTGGCGCGCAGGCGCTCGGCGAAAGCTTTCGACTCCTCGCCTCGCCCGGGCGCGCGCGAATAGGCGATGAAGGTCGGCGGATGCTTCCTGCCGTCGACATAGCTCGACGGCGACAGCGCCGCCCATTGTTTCGGGTCGGAGAAGACACGCGCATAGGCGCGCACCATGCCGCCATTTCTCGAAAGCGCGGCAAGATCGTAGGCCCTTGTGTCGTCCAGGATCAGCGCGGTGACGCCCGGCAACCCTCCGCGCATGCCGGTCAGCGCAACCAGATGGCAGCCGGCCGAATGGCCCATGCCGACGATGCGGTCCGGATCGCCGCCATATCGGGCGATGTTCGCGCGCACATAGGCATAGGCCTTTTCGACATCGCCGGCCTGGGTGGCGACATCCGCTTCCGGCAGCATGCGGTAGTCGATCGAGACGAACAAGAAGCCATTGGCGAGCAGGAAGTCCGGCTTTGAGCCGACCTGGCTGCGCTTGCCGAACCGCCAGGCGCCGCCATGGACGAAGAAGACCACCGGCAGGTTCTTCGCGCCGGCCGGCGCGTAGATGTCGAGCTTGGCCGGACCGTAATCGATGGTTCGCGGTTCCGGCTGGCCCGGACGCCCAGCGGCTGACGCGCCCGGCGGCAACAGCGCCGCCATGGCTGCCACGATGAAGCTGCGTCGATTGATCATCGTCATCTCCGGCCAGGTTCTGTCGCGGCGGGCACGGATGCTCGCCACGCGCCTCGTTTACGAACCAAAAATGACAACTTTCGGTGCGAAACCAAATCCACTCCTTGACCGTCCGCTGGCAATCACCACGTATGTTCATAGGCGAGCATTTAAGGCCGAATCGGGGTGTCCCGAAGGCTAATGTCGGGGTGCATTGTGCGCTCTTCCTTCACGTGAAGGGAACCACAATGCTTTCCGGTGGTTGATGAAGCGATGAGCCGATTGGCAGCCTATCGGCTCCGAGGCAAAGCATCATGCGCGAGAACCAATCCGACGTCTTCGATCTGTTTTCGGAGATCTATTCCAATGCGGCACAGGAAGAGATCAGCCTTCAGCAATATCTGCTGGCCTGCCGCGAGGACAAATCCATGTACGCCTCGGCGCCGGAGCGCATGGTCGAGGCGATCGGCGAGCCGAATCTGGTCGACACCAGCAAGGACGAGCGGCTCGGCCGCATTTTCTCCAACCGCACCATCAAGATCTATCCTTCCTTTTCCGACTTCTACGGAATGGAGGATACGATCGAGCGCATCGCCGGATATTTCCGCTACGCCTCGCAAGGCCTCGAGGAGCGCAAGCAGATCCTCTATCTTCTCGGCCCGGTCGGCGGCGGCAAATCCTCGCTAGCCGAACGGCTGAAGAAGCTGATGGAAGAGCGGCCGATCTACACGCTCAAGGTCGGCAACCAGATCAGCCCGATCTTCGAATCGCCGCTGGGCCTCTTTCATCCCGACCGGATGGGCGATCTGCTGGAGGACAAATACGGCATCGCCCGCCGCCGCCTGAACGGACTGATCTCGCCCTGGGCGGCCAAGCGCCTGGATGAGCTGAAGGGCGACATCTCGAAATTCAGCGTCGTCAAGCTGATGCCGTCGCGGCTGCGCCAGATCTCCATCGCCAAGACCGAGCCCGGCGACGAGAACAATCAGGATGTCTCGGCGCTGGTAGGCAAGGTCGACATCAGGCAGTTGGAGCACTTCAGCCAGTCCGACCCGGACGCTTATTCCTACAGCGGCGGCCTGAACCGGACGACGCAAGGCCTGCTCGAATTCGTCGAGATGTTCAAGGCGCCGATCAAGGTCCTGCACCCGCTGCTGACCGCCACCCAGGAAGGCAGCTACAACGGCACCGAGAATTTCGGCGCCTTCCCCTATCAGGGCATCGTCGTCGCCCATTCCAATGAATCGGAATGGCAGCAGTTCAAGAACAACAAGAACAATGAGGCGTTCCTCGACCGCATCCTCGTGGTCAAGGTGCCCTATTGCCTGCGCATCACAGAGGAGCGGCAGATCTACGAGAAGCTGCTGCGCGAAAGCGAGCTGGCGAACAGTCCTTGCGCGCCCGAGGTGCTGGACATCCTCAGCCGCTTCACCGTCTCGACGCGCCTTGCCGAGCACGAGAACTCGCCGCTCTACACCAAGATGCGCGCCTATGACGGCGAGAACCTCAAGGAGATCGACCCGAAGGCGAAGTCCGTCCAGGAATATCGCGATGCCGCCGGCGTCGACGAGGGCATGACCGGGGTCAGCACGCGTTTCGCCTTCAAGATCCTGTCGCAGACCTTCAACTACGACACCAAGGAAGTGGCCGCCGATCCCGTCCACCTGATGTACATCCTCGAAGAGGCGATCAAGCGCGAGCAATTCCCGAAGGAAACGGAGGCTGCCTATCTCGAGTTCATCAAGTCGGAACTCGCCAGCCGCTATGCCGAGTTCATCGGCCACGAGATCCAGAAAGCCTATCTGGAATCCTACAGCGAATATGGCCAGAACCTCTTCGACCGCTACATCGCTTATGCCGATGCCTGGATCGAGGATCAGGACTACAAGGACCCCGACACCGGCCAGATCCTCAACCGCGAGGTTCTTGAGAAGGAGCTGTCGCAGGTCGAAAAGCCGGCCGGCATCGCCAACCCCAAGGACTTCCGCAACGAAGTGGTCAAATTCACCTTGCGCGCCCGGGCGCGCAACCATGGCCGCAATCCTTCCTGGACGAGCTACGAA
>NZ_RZRY01000076.1:0-15265 GCF_003998035.1 Mesorhizobium sp. M2A.F.Ca.ET.039.01.1.1
CGGGCGTAGATCGTCTTCTTGCGCGTCGATATCTGGGCGGCCGAAACCTTGCCCTTGCGCTCCATGGTCGGCAGCGTCAACTGGTCGTCGGCGGCGATCGCCATGCGCACGGCGCCGTCGACATCCGACTGGCCGATGTCGACGCCCTTCTGCAGGATGCCATAGAGCGTATCCAGCGCGCGGCGCGCCTGTTCGGCGGCCGAAGCCGAGCCCTTGATGGCAAGCTGGTTGCCGCGCGAGCGGATATCCACGCCGAGCTTCTGCTCGAGCCGCGCCAGGTTCTCGTCGAACTGGCCGTAGAGGGCGCTGGCAAGCTTGTTGTTGTCGAAGGTCAGTACGATGTGCGCCATGTCGGAAGCCCCGGACGCCTGGTTCTGGGGCGGATTCTTCAGTTCGGCAGCGCTCAACCGTCTCTCCTCATCTGCCGAGGCTTGTGGCTAGGCCAACTCGGCGAACAGGCTGTTGGGGCCTGTCTTCGTGATTCGCACGTCAATAATGTCACCGATTCCACCGGCTTTGTCGTCAACAATCACCGGGTTCAGCCATGGCGAGCGGCCAAGAATCTGACCGGGGCGGCGACCTGGCTTCTCGATCAGCGTGCTGACGGTGCGGCCGACCACGCTGGCTATGAAATTCTGCTGCTGATCGTTGATCAGCGCCTGCAGGCGCTGCAGCCGTTCGTCCTTCACGGTTTCGGAAAGATGGCCGTCCATCTCGGCGCCCGGCGTCCCAGGACGTGGGGAATATTTGAAGGTGAAGGCCGAGGCGTAGCCCACTTCGCGCACCAGTTTCAGCGTCGCGTCGAAATCCTCGTCCGTCTCGCCGGGGAAGCCGACGATGAAATCGCCCGACATAGCGATGTCGGGACGGGCGGCGCGAATGCGCTCGATGAGCGCCAGATAGTCGCGTGCCGTGTGCCTGCGGTTCATCGCCTTCAAAATCCGATCGGAGCCCGACTGCACCGGCAAATGCAGATAGGGCATCAAGGCGGGCAGGTCACGATGCGCGGCGATCAATTCGTCGTCCATGTCGCGCGGATGGCTGGTTGTGTAGCGCAGCCGCGCCAGTCCGGGGATTTCCGCAAGCCGGAACAGCAGACGGCCGAAACCCCATTCCTCGCCATTCTCACCAACGCCATGCCAGGCATTGACGTTCTGGCCGAGCAGGGTCACCTCGCGCACGCCGGCCTCGGCCAGCCGCTCGGCCTCGGCGACGATCTGCGCCACCGGGCGCGAGACCTCCGCGCCGCGGGTATAGGGCACCACGCAGAAGGTGCAGAACTTGTCACAGCCTTCCTGCACCGTGAGGAAAGCGGTGACGCCGCGCTTTGCCAATTCGGCGCGCTTCGGCTGCGGCAGATGCTCGAACTTGTCCTCGATGGCGTATTCGGTCTCGACGATCTTCTCGCCGCCGCGGACCCGCGCCAGCACGTCGGGCAGCCGGTGATAGGTCTGCGGGCCGATGACCAGATCCACCGCCGGAGCGCGGCGGATGATTTCCGCACCTTCGGCCTGCGCCACGCAGCCGGCGACACCGATCAGCAATTCACGGCCGGCCTTGGCGCGCTCGGCCTTTATGTCGCGGATGCGGCCAAGCTCGGAATAGACCTTTTCCGCCGCCTTCTCGCGGATATGGCAGGTGTTGAGCAGCACCAGATCGGCGTCCTCGACGGCGTCGGTGGCGACATAGCCGTCGGCGGCCAGCGCATCGGTCATGCGCTGGGAATCGTAGACGTTCATCTGGCATCCATAGGTCTTGACGAAGACCTTTTTCGCCGCGCGGTCAGTGCCGGCCGAGCGCTCGGCGGCAGCGCCGATGCCATGGCTTTCAATCCTGTTCAGTTCCATCGGGCGGCTTCTAGCGCCTTTCCGTGACAAAAAACAGACGATTCTGCCTTGTGGGCCCGTCGTGCGCCTCGACTTCACCGGTTCTTGGCCGGGTCGGCGAGGATGCCTTGCATCATCTCGCGCACCTTGGCTTCCATCAGTCTCGCCGTTTCCTTGCGGTTCGAACCCTTGGAGAACGGCACCGGCTGGCCGAAATGCACCTCGGCATCGATCGCGCCTTCGGCAAGCAGGGTTTTGAGATGCGGCATCAGATCCTGGTCGCCGATCCAGGCGGTGATCGGCCGATGGCGGCGGCCCATCGGCATGCCATGCAGGCGCGTATAGGCGATCGCCACGGGCTGGATGAAGACCTGTTCCGCCGCGCCTTCCGAAATCGCCATCGAGGCCGCGCCGAACAACGTGCTCTTGAACGGCAGCACCAGGTTGCCGTCGCCGGTCGAGCCTTCGGCGAACAGCACCATGGCGTCGCCTTTCGCCATCCTCTTGGCGATCTCGCTGGCCTGGTCGCCGGAGGTGCGCTTGCGCTCGCGCTCGATGAAGACGGTGCGCTGCAGCTTGGACAGCATGCCGATCAGCGGCCAGCCCTCCATGTCGGCCCTGGCGATGAACTTCACATCGACGAAGGAGCCGAGCACCATGATGTCGGTCCAGGAAATGTGGTTGGCCGCCACCAGCAGAGGGCGGTCTTTGGCCAAGCTGCCCGTCACATGCACCCGCATGCCCAGCGCCCGCAGGATCATGCTGTGCCAGATCTTCAGGATGACAGTTTCGGGCCACAGCCCCGTCTTCATCGACAGGATCTGCAGCGGCACCAGCACCAGGGAACAGACGACCACATAGAAGAGCGCCAGGAAAATCCGCAATTTCTCGATCATTCGCTCCGGCCCTATCGCGCGGATTGGCTAGCGAAGATCGCGGCGCATGACAAGCGCGCCGGTCGGGCCGTGCTCGGTCGAACGGTAATAGTTCGGGCGATGGCCGACCTGGATGAAGCCGAGCCTGCGGTAGAGCCCGATCGCGGGCGCATTGGTCTCGTCGACCTCGAGGAAGAGCGCTTCGGCGCGCTGCGCATGAAGCTCGCGCAGCACCGCGTCCATCAATTGCCAGCCAAGGCCCTGGCGGCGATGGCTGCGGGCGACGGCCACGGTCAGGATCTCGCCCTCGCCGGCTGCGAGCCGGGCGAGCACGAAGCCGACCGGCGGCTTGGAGCCCTGACCTGTTTCCCGCGCCGCATAGCCGAAGACCGTGTCCTGTTCGAGGAGCGCCGCAAACTCGCCATCGGTCCAGGGCCGCACGAAATCCTCGCGGTGCAGCACCGAAACAGCGGCGCTGTCGGCGACCGTCAGCGGTTCCAGCGCATAATCCCTGCGGCGCGGCTGAAAGAACGGAATGCGCATCAGGGTTCGCTTCCCTTGTCCTGCCTTGGCAGAATGAAACCCGCCTGCTGCTTGGCGTCGGCGCCACGCAGATAGAGCGGCTTCGGCTTCTCGCCGGGTCCCTTGGCGGCGGCCAGCCTGGCATAGGTGGCAATATCGGCGGTGGCGGCGACCGGACCGGTGTCGAAGGCACGACCTGCCGCGTGGGCAATCCGCGGCGCGGCGGTTCCGACAAGCACCGCTTCGGCGCTGATGGCCATGGCCACCGCCTCGGCAAGCGTAGCTACGGATGGTCCGTAAGTCTTGGCTAACGCTCTATCATAGAGCGCCGCATGGATTTCCTCGCGCCCGGCGTCGAGCGCTGCAAGCACCGCGCGCCCGGGAAAAGCCTTCGCGCCCTCGGCTGCCAGGGCTTCCAGAGTCGTCACGCCGATCGCCGGGATTTTCAGCGCCAACGCCAGGCCGCGCGCGGTCGATACGCCGACGCGCAGGCCGGTGAAGGAGCCGGGGCCGATCGAGACGGCAACGGCGTCCAGGTCAGGGTAGCCGACGCTGGCAGCTTGCAGGGCGGTCTCGATGACGGCCATCAGATGCTCGGCGTGCCCCTTGCCGAGATCGCGCAGCTCGCGGCCAAGCTCCTTCCCCGCGTCTGCCTCATAAACGCAGGCGGCGCAGAGACTGGCGGCGCAGTCGATGGCAAGCAACTTCATACGGGCAGCTTCATGGGCCGGTTAACGAACGGATCGAAACACAATTCCCTCTGCCCGGCATGGGGCGCCGCCGCAAGGGCCAGGGCGCAGAAATGTTAAGCGGCTTTGCTTCTAGAGCGCTTCACCGTTTCACGGAAACGGCGGGCCGCCCTATCTCTTTGTTTTGACGCAATTCCGGACAGAGGGTTACGGCGAACGCGCCGAACCTAACCGCTCACACTTTTCCCGGAAATTGCTCCAGGCGCGGCGATCACGCCGTCGCGACAATGCGCAGCATATGGTTGTCCCAGACATAGTCCGGCTCGGAACGGATGGCGCCGGCGCCGCCGACGATCTCGCCGGCGCCGGTCGTCGCCATGAAGCCGCTGCCGTCAGGCGCAAGCCCACAGACCTCCACCAGAGACCGGGTCGCAACCACGCGGCCGCTGGCGGCATCGATGACAGCCAGCGAATTGCCCTCCGGCGAGGTGACGGCGATCGTGCCTGTGACGGCATTGGCGGCGACCGAGCCAATGTAATTGCGGAAGCCGGAGAGCACGTCTTGCGGCATCTCCACCAGTTCGAGTTCCTTGCCGCGCGCGGCGCGGCCAACCAGCGCGGGGCGGTCTGTCGCCGGCCCGCGATATTGGCAGCCGAACCAGACGGTGCCCGCCTGGTCGCGGTCCATATGGCGGATCGAAAGCTGATGAAGCGCCGGCGGCAATTCATGCTTTTCGATCAGGTCGCCGGTGATGCGGTCGACCAGCGTATAGGATGGCTTCATCGTCGCGATGTTGAGCTCGGCGCGGCCATAGTCGGGATGGGTTTCGATGCCGCCATTGGCGATAGCCAGCGTTCGGCCATCGCCGAGCAGGAGCAGCTCGTGAGGGCCCATGCCATAGGTCGGGAACTCACCGACGCGACTGAACCCGGCCTTCGCGTCATAGACGCCGACGACACCGGCCGCGTTGTCGAAATCGTTTTCGGTCGCATAGAGCAGCGCGCCGTCGGGCGAGAACACGCCATGGCCGAAGAAATGCCGGCCGGCGATGCTGGCAATGGTCAAAGGCTTGTCGCGGCCGGCATGGTCGAAGACGACCGCGAAAGTGCCGGGCTGCCGGGCAAAAACGACCGAGCGTTTCGACACCGGATCGAAAGCGACGTCGTGGCCGCGGTCCGGCAGATCGATGCTGTGCAGGATCTTGCCGGCCTCGGACAGCACGGCGGCGCCAAAACTGCCGTCGCGCTTGACGAAAGCCGTGGCAAACACCGCGTCCGCCGCCAGCGTGTCGGCCCAGGCGCGCGGCGCCATGGCGGCGGCGAAGCCAGCGCCCGCGGCGCACAGGAAGTCGCGACGGTCGATGAGGGGAGTTCTCACGGCATCAATCCCCATCCAGCGACGAGAAGCCGGCGGTCAGGCCGAACTCGGCGGTCATCCTGGTGCCGATCAAGGTCGACAGGCTCGAGGTGATCAGCGCGAAATGTTCGAGCTTGTCGCGCAGCGCGGGGTCGGCGAGCGCCTTGTCGATCGGGCCGGGGATCGATTTCGCTGTTGTCACGCCGTTGCTGAGCTGGATGTGGATGGACTCGGCCATCCACTGCGCGTCGGCGGGCAGCGCATCGCCTAGCTTGGAAGCCTGGAACAGCTGGTCGATGCCGGAGAGATTTCCGGCCAGCGAAGCCGCCGTGTTCCGCGAGCGCCAGTAGATCGCCTGCTTTGGCTTGTCGGCGTCCGGCTTGGCGCCAAGGAAGCCCTTGAGCCGCACATCGCGGATCATGTCCAGCTCGTTGATGAAGACGCCGACCAGTTCCGTCACCGCTTCGTTGCCGTCGCGGTAGAGCGGGTTCTTCGGGCCGGGATGAGCCCAGAGCGAAGCGAAGCCGTCGGGCTTTTGCCAGGCATCGCGCACCTCGCCGGCCATGGTTTCGACGTTGCCGGCGACCGCCTCGCCATAGGCGCAAAGATAGGGCTCGTCCTTCCCTGCAAGCGTTTCGGCGCCGTCGCCATAAAGCACGTATTCGAGCGCGCCGAGGCCCTGCATGGCGACGCTCTTTTGCGCCAGTTGCACCGGATCGGTGGCCGACGGGTCCTTCGATGCGAGCGTGGCCTGCACTTGTCTCAGGCCGATGCTCTTGCGGTCCGGCCAATAGAGCATACGCTCCAGCCGGTTGTTTTCCTTGATCGGCCCGAAGGCGATGATCTCGGCCACAGACCAGGCCTCGACCGTGCCGGAAAACGCCGAGCGCGCCGCTTCGAGATTGATTTCGGACGGCGCTTCGCAAAGCTGGTGCATCGCCCTGGCCAGGCCCGCCGCATGCTCGTCAAGACTGGCATAGGCGGGGCGGACGAAGCCATCGATCGCGCGCTCGATGACGTCGGAAGCCTTGACCGCGGCTGATGCCGGCAAGGCAGCGGCCAGAAGGAAAGGAAGAACAAGGACCAGGCATTTCGACATCAGAGCGACGCGTTTTAGCATCAGAGGGACTCCAGGAATTTGATCAACGCATCGCGATCGGTCGCGGCCGCCCCGGCAAAGCGGTCGCGGGCGTTCTGCCCCTCGCCGCCATGCCACAGGATCGCCTCGGCAAGCGTGCGGGCGCGGCCGTCATGCAGATAAAAGGCATTGCCATTGACTGTCGCGGTGAGCCCAATACCCCATAGCGGCGGGGTGCGCCACTCGCTCCCCGTGGCTTCTCCAACCCGTTGTCGGTCCGCAAGGCCCTCGCCCATGTCGTGCAGCAGGAAATCGGAATAGGGCCAGATCAGCTGGAAGGCCTGCGCCTTGTTGGGCGTGCCGCGCATGGTCACGAATTTCGGCGTGTGGCAGGCGATGCAGCCCATTTCGTAGAACTGCTTCTTTCCGTCGAGCACTTGCGGTGTGGCGATGTCGCGCCGTGCCGGCACGGCCAGATTCTGCGAATAGATGGTGACGAGGTCCATCACCGGCGGCGGGGCTTCGGCCGTGCCCAGCCGCTGCTGCACGCCGTTCGGCATGGCCAGGCAATCCTTCTCGGCCACCGTGCAGTCACCCCAAGGCTTCGGCATTTCAGGAGTCGAGATGCCGATATCGCCGGCAAAGGCGTCGGCCGCCTGCTGGCGGATCGAGGCGGTCTGCGCCTTCCAGCCGAAGCGGCCCAGGGTCACCGCACCACTCAACTCGTCGCGCACGATGTTCGGCCGGCCCGAAATGCCATCGCCGTCGCGATCGTCCGGATCGGCATGGGCAAGGATATCGGCTGGCGCGATCTGCTCGATCAGGCCCAGCCCGATCATCGGCGGCGTCAGGCGCGGCGACAGCGTGGTGCGCGGATCGAGCGGGCCATAGCCGGGATTTTCGACGGAATAACGCGGCTTGCGCAGCGCAACGGCGGTGCCGTCGCCGAGCATCACCTTCTCCTCGGAGTACTCGACGCGCACACGGCCTTCGCCCTTGAGGCCCGGAACTGCCAGATCCTGCAATTGCGTGCCATAGACCGGATCGGGAAAGTTCAGCAGCTTGTGGTCGGCGAGCGCCGCTTTTTCCTCTGCGCTGCTGGCGTCGCGCGCGAGCCTGAGGAACATCGACGTCGATCCGGCATCACCTTGCGGCGGGCGGCCGCGGCCATCCTTCAAATGGCAGTTCTGGCAGGCGCGCTCGTTGAACAGCGGGCCAAGACCGTCGGAAGCCTGGGTCGACGACGGCGACGACACCCAGTTCTTGCGGAAAAGCGCATTGCCGAGCTTGAAATTGCCCTCTTCCTCGAAAGTGATGTTGGCGGAGGACTGCGAGAAGGCATCGCGGTTGACGTCCTTGCGCGAGGTGCCGGCGCCGCCCTGCATCAGCTCGAACGGCTCAGGCCTGGTGAAGTCGGTCGTTGGCCTGGTGACGGCCAGGACCCGCGCCTGGTCCTTCGGCGTCAGGTCGGTGCGGCTCGTCGGCAAGGCGGCCGGCTCGCCGGCCAGCGTGGGTGCGGAAAGCACGATCGCCAGCAAAAGCGACGCCCCGCGACCGGTCCGGTATCGCGGGGTCTTCTGAAGCGGCAGGCCGTCGATTGCGGCCGGCCGCGCGCGGCGCGAAAAGTCTACGGGGCGCCGCATTCCCGCATGTCCTTACTCCGCCTCGTTGGCCGAGTCGGCATTGAGCAGGCCGTACTTTTCCTCGCCGATCGAGGCGAGCAGGTCGAGCTGCGTTTCCAGGAAGTCGATATGGCCTTCCTCGTCGGTCAAAAGGTCCTCGAACAGCTTCATCGAGACGAAATCGCCTTCGTCGTGGCAAATCTCGCGCGAGCGCTTGTAGGCGGTGCGCGCGTCATATTCGCCGGCCAGATCGGATTCGAGCACTTCCTTGACGTTCTGGCCGATGCGCAGCGGCGCGACGGACTGCAGGTTCGGGTGGCCTTCGAGGAAGATGATGCGCGCGATCAGCCGGTCGGCGTGATGCATTTCCTCGATCGATTCCGCCCGCTCCTTCTTTGCCAGCTTGGTGTAGCCCCAATCCTCGAGCAGGCGATAATGCACCCAGTATTGGTTGACGGCCCCAAGCTCCAGAAACAGAGCTTCATTAAGCCGCTCGATGATCTGCGGTTCGCCTTTCATGGGTTCTGCTCCCGTATTGGCCGCGCAAGCCTCGCACGCGATCCAGGTGTGAAACGATGTCCACGCCGCCCATCTGTGAGCGGGCGTGGTAGTTCTCGGTGACCCGAATGATCGTTTCCACCACATTTGGGAAACAGCCGCAACAGCGGCCGCGCTTGCGCATCGCGTGGTAGACCTTCGCGGGCACGATCAACTGCCAGGGATCCTCATCCAGCAGGCCGATGATCGTCTGCTCGATCTCCTTCTCGGTGATGATGTTGCAATGGCAGATCAGCATTGACTTGCTCTGGCTGACGGCGCCGGTCCCGCGCCGCTTGGCTGGTATCGAGATCTAAACTTACTTGAACACCTTGTCGGGTGCGTCGAGGCTGTCGGAACCCTCGAAGGCGATCTGGTTCAGCTTGAGCGAGCCGACGGCGCGCTCGATCGACTTGGTCTGGTCGATCAGCGCGTCGATCGCCGCCTGCACGGTGGCGTTGCCTGCGGTGTTGCCCTCGGCAATCTGCTGGTCATAGGCCTCGCCGGCCAACGCGCGCGCCTTGATGGCCTCCATCTTGGCGACGGTGGTGTCGAGCTTGCCCGACAGCTCCTTGTCGATCGCCGGATCGGCGGCCTTCACCATGTCGGACACCGACGGACCCGAAACCACGGAACCGTCGAGCCGCTTGTAGCTGGCATGGTAGGCGTCGCGGATGCCGATCGCGTCATAGAGATGCGAGTTGTAGGTGTTGTCGGAGAAGCAGTCGTGCTCCTCCTCCGGATCGTGCAGCAAAAGGCCAAGCTTCATGCGCTCGCCCGCCAGTTCGCCGTAGGAGAGCGAGCCCATGCCCGTGAAGATGGTGGAGATGCCGGTATTCGCGTCACCGTCCGTGAGGTTCTTGCGCGCGGCGCCGTCTTCCTTCCAGTTGTTGACCATCTCCTGCAGGTCGGACACCAGAAGGTCGCTCGCCGATTTCAGATATTCGGCGCGGCGGTCGCAATTGCCGCCCGTGCAGTTCTTGAGGTCGTAATCCGTATAGGGCCGCTCGCCGGCGCCCGGACCGGTGCCGTGCAGGTCCTGTCCCCAGAGCAGGAATTCGATCGCGTGATAGCCGGTCGCGACATTGGCCTCGACGCCGCCGGCTTCCTGCAGCGTGCCGGACAGGAATTCCGGCGTCAGCTTCGAGGCGTCGACCTTCTTGCCGTTGATCTCGATTTCCTTGTTGGCGATGACATTGGCCGTGTAGAGGGCGTTCTCGTCCGACTCGGTGCCGTAGCTCTTGGCGACATAGTCGATCAGGCCCTCATCCAGCGGCCAGGAATTCACGCGGCCTTCCCAGTCGTCGACGATCTTGTTGCCGAAGCGATAGACCTCGGTCTGCTGGTAAGGGTTGCGCGCCGCCTTCCAGGCTTCGCGCGCGGCGTTCAGCGTGTCGGCGGAGGGGCTGGCGATAAGCGCATCGACGGCCTTGTCCAGCGCCAGCGCGGTGATCAGCGAATCCTCGTATTTGGCCAGAGCGATGTCGGCATAGGTCTTGATCACCGCTTTGGCGTCGGTCTCGGCTTTCGCCGGCAACACGAAAACCGCCGCCGTCAGCGCAGCCGTGGCGCAGATCGCAGCGAGCCTGCCGCCATTACGTGCCGTCATCATCTTTCTCCAGTTCCATGGAAATTCAGCAAAGGGCGCGTGCGTCCACTCACGCCGAGGCATGAGCATGCCGGGAAAATTGGTGGCCGCGCCGATGCGCGGTTCGCGATAAAAAGACACCCTCTTGCCTCCAATCGAAAGGGTTCAAGGCCCAAACATCAAAGGGATACGCTTTGCGCGCAGTCCTCCATAAAGCGAGGGAGAGGCCGGGAGTCAACTGGCGCGACGGAAAAAATTCAATTGAAACAACAGTTTAGAATTATTCTAAACTACGAATGTCAACTTTTAAGCCAGCACTGCCGCTGACTCGATTGACAGACAGCCATTCTGGGTGCGACCCGATCCTCGGCTCTTGCGGCGGCGGCAGACAATCGCCACTTGGCGCAAGGGCTTAGATTTGCAAACAAAAAAGGATTGCGATGACGAACGGGGTTGTGATTGTCGGTGCGGGCCATGCCGGCGTGCAGGCCGCCGCCAGCCTGCGCGAAGAGGGCTATGATGGGCCCGTCGTCCTGATCGGCGACGAGCGGGAACTGCCTTATCACAAACCGCCGCTGTCCAAGACCTTTATCAAGGATCCCGAAGCCAAGCCCCAGCCCTTGCGCGGCGAGGCATTTTATACGGGCAACACCATCGACTACCGGCCGGGCATGCGCATCGACAGCATCGATGCCCGCGCGGGCCGGTTGAATCTCGCAGGCGGTGGAACGCTCGGCTTCGACCGGCTGGTGCTTGCGACCGGCTCGCGGCCGCGCCTGCTCAAGCTCGACGGCGCCGGCCTCGCCGGCGTGGTCTCGCTGCGCTCGCTGGCCGATGCGCGCCTGATCCGCGAGCTCAGCGCGCAAAGCGAGGACGTGGTCATTCTCGGCGGCGGCTTCATCGGGCTGGAGATCGCGGCGACGCTGAGGGCCGCCGGCCGCAACGTCACGGTCGTCGAGGCCGTCGACCGGTTGCTCGGCCGCGCCGTGGCGCCGATCATCGCCGCACATGTGCGCCAGCGCCTGGAGGCGATCGGCGTGCGCATCCTGACCGGCACAACCGTTGCCCGGCTGGAGGGTGACAGCGGCCGCGTCTCGGCAGCGATCACCTCAAGTGGCGAACACCTGCCGGCGCAGATGGTGATCATCGGCATCGGCGTCGTGCCCAATGTCGAACTGGCCGAAACCGCCGGCCTGGCCATCGGCAACGGCATCCGCGTCGACCAGCATATGCAGAGCTCGATCCCCGAAATCCTCGCCATCGGCGACGCCGCCGCCTACCGGCACTGGTTCACCGGCGGCGACGTGCGGCTGGAATCGGTACAGAACGCCACCGACCAGGCCAGGCTTGCCGCGCGCACCATCCTCGGGCACGTGGAGGCCTTCGCCGCCGTGCCGTGGTTCTGGTCGGATATCGGCGACATGAAGCTGCAGATGGTGGGGCTGACGCAAGGCGGGGACAGCCACGTGGTGCTCGGCGATCTCGCCGACAACAAGTTCTCGATCTACCATTATGCCGGTAGCCGGCTGCTCGGCATCGAATCCGTCAATCGCCCCGCGGACCACATGCTTGGCCGCAAGATGCTCGGCGCCGGTTTCTCGCCGACGCCGCAGACGGTGGCAGGCGGGCCGGATTCATTGAAGGCCGCGCTTGCGGCCTTCAATGAGGACGAACCGACCAGGGCGACGGGCTGACTGTTCAATCCACATGCTGGGAACAGCGCTTGGAGTGCGAAAGACGCCAAACCTTGGCAAACGAGCTCCGCCGACTTATCATAAATTGATAATATCGGATAAAGCGAAAGATTTGTTCCATGCCTGCAAGCTACAGCATTGGCTCCCGCCACGAGGCATTCGTGCGCGAGCTTGTCGAGAGTGGCCGCTATGCCAGCGCAAGCGAGGTTGTGCGCGATAGCCTGCGTCTGCTGGAAGAACGCGAAGAGCACCGGCAGGCGAAGCTTGCCGCGCTGCGCGAAGACATCCGCAAGGGTGTGGAGAGCGGACAAGCTATTGCAGCCGACGACGTTTTTGATCGGTTGGAGAAAAGATACGCGGCTGAAAGCCGCAAATAATGGCTCTCAGTTTCGCACCCGCCGCCGTGCAGGACATTGAAGAGATTGGCGATTACATCCGAGCTGAAGATCCGGCCGCCGCCCGCCGCTTGATAGCGGCTCTTCGAGTACGATGCGACACTATCTTGGAGCACCCCGTGGTGGCGCTCCCCGTTCCGAGCTCTGGCCCGGGCTGCGCTCCGTCGCATTCCAGAGATACGTCATCTTTTATACCGTCGAAGATGACGACGTGCGTGTTGAGCGCATCCTGCACGGCTCACGCGACATCCAGGGCATTTTCGATGGAGGGAAAATACCCAAGGATGGTTGAAGCTGACACGCGATCAGGCAGCCCGCGCGTCGCGGATTGAGCTTTCCAGAATATCCAGCGCCTCGGTCATGACGCCGTCCTGGATGGTGATCGGCGACAGGAAACGGATGACGTTGCCGTAGACGCCGCAGGTGAGCAGGATGAGGCCCTTGTCCAGCGCCTTCAGCCGCACCGCGTTGGCGAATTCGGCCGACGGCAGGCCTTTCTTCACGTCGTTGAACTCGACCGCGTTCATGAAGCCCGGGCCGCGGATGTCGACGATCTCCGGCACGTCCTCGCGGATCGATTCCAGCCGTTGCTTCAGCCGCGCGCCCAGCGCATTGGCGCGGTCGCAGAGCTTTTCCTCCTCGATTACATCGAGCACGGCGTGCGCCGCGGCGACGCCGATCGGGCTGCCGCCATAGGTGCCGCCGAGGCCGCCGGGACCGGGCGCGTCCATAATCTCGGCGCGGCCGGTGACGGCCGACAGCGGGAAGCCGCCGGCGAGGCTCTTGGCCATGGTGGTGAGATCGGGCGCCACGTCGTGATGGTCCATGGCGAACATCTTGCCGGTGCGGGCAAAGCCGGTCTGCACCTCGTCGGCGACGAGCAGGATGCCATGCTGGTCGCAGATCTTGCGCAATGCAGCCATGAAGTCGCGCGGCGCTTCGTAGAAGCCGCCCTCGCCCTGCACCGGCTCGACGATGATGGCGGCAACCCGGTTCGGATCGACATCGGCCTTGAACAGCTTGTCGAGCGCGGCGAGTGAATCCGCGACGGAAACGCCATGCAGCGCGACCGGGAACGGCGCATGGAAGACATCGGCCGGCATCGCGCCGAAGCCGACCTTGTAGGGCACGACCTTGCCGGTCAGCGCCATGCCCATGAAGGTGCGGCCGTGGAAACCGCCGGAAAAGGCGATGACCGCCTGGCGGCCGGTGGCGTTGCGGGCGATCTTGATGGCGTTCTCGACCGCCTCGGCGCCGGTGGTGACGAAGACGGTCTTCTTGCCGAACTTGCCGGGCAACAGGCCGTTCAGCCGCTCGGCGAGATGAACGTAGCTCTCATAGGGCACCACCTGG
The DNA here is from genome assembly GCF_003998035.1 of Mesorhizobium sp. M2A.F.Ca.ET.039.01.1.1. NCBI lineage: Bacteria > Pseudomonadati > Pseudomonadota > Alphaproteobacteria > Hyphomicrobiales > Phyllobacteriaceae > Mesorhizobium > Mesorhizobium sp. M2A.F.Ca.ET.039.01.1.1. Next base: position 13,537 of record NZ_RZRY01000076.1, read on the forward strand.
TGGCAGGTGTGGGTGAAGCGATCGAGCTGCGCCTTGACCGCCTCGATCACCTTCGGGTGGCGATGGCCGGTGTTGACCACGGCGATGCCGGAAGAGAAGTCGATATAGCGGCGGCCCTCGACATCCCAGATTTCCGAATTCTCGGCGCGATCGGCGTAGATCTGCGTCGTCATGCCGACGCCGCGCGAAATCGACTGGTTCTTGCGTTCGGAAATGGCTGAATTCTTCATATCGTCCCTCATCGGGCCATCCCTCATCGAGATTGGGCCCGTTCTCGTTTGATGCCGTTGAAATCCCTTCTGGCCTTATTTCATGTTTTGCTCAAGTCGGCACCATGGCCCAGTCGATTGGGCCTGCGAGAATGCCCTTAACCAGGCTGACGAAACACGCCCCGGAAAGAGTTTCCTTTTCCCGCCGATGGATTAATCTCATTTCATCCGCGACGTGCCGCCGGCGGCAGCGGCCCCCACGGCTTGAGGGGAACCATGAGCAGGAAAGCGACATCGTCCGCCTTGCCGTCTTCGCCACACCGCCATCCTTTTCGTTCAAAAACGTTGTTGCTGCTCGTCTGCGCCGGCGCGGCGATTTCGGCGGCCGGCTGCCAGAAGCAGCAGGCGGCGGAAAAGAAATTGCCGGTGGTGGTGACGACGCAAACGGTCGCCCTCGCCGACTACGCGCCGCGAACCTCGCTGACCGGGGTGATCGCCGCACGCACGCTCAACAATCTGTCGTTCCGCGTCGGCGGCCGGGTCGCCGAGCGTCTGGTCGATGTCGGCCAGCATGTCGACCAGGGTGCGGTGCTTGCGCGCATAGACCCGCAGGAACAGGAGTCGGACCTGCGCTCGGCCCAGGCCGATCTCGACGCTGCGCAGGCGCAGCTCACCCAGGCCGAGGCCACCTACCAACGGCAAAAGACGCTGCTTTCGCAGGGTTTCACGACGAGGCGGGATTTCGACAGCGCGGACCAGGCCCTGAAAGTGGCGCAAGGCAGCGTCGACGCGGCGCAAAGCGCCCTCGCCAATGCCAAGGAAAACCTTTCCTACACCGAGCTCAAGGCGGGGGCTGCCGGCGTCATCACGGCGCGCCAGGTCGAGGCCGGGCAGGTGGTGCAAGCGGCGCAGACCGTGTTCACCATCGCCGAGGACGGCGACCGCGACGCTGTCTTCAACGTGCACGAGACGCTGGTTGCCCAGACCCCGCCCTCGCCCGCGGTGACGATCACGCTGCTGTCCGACCCGCAGGTGCGCGCGGTCGGCAAGGTTCGCGAGATTTCGCCGGCGGTCGACACCCAGTCCGGATCGATCCGGGTCAAGGTCGGCATCCCTGACACGCCGGCCGGCATGCCGTTGGGCGCGGCCGTGATCGGCACGGTCAGCGCCAAGCCGGTCAGGGCCATTCTGTTGCCCTGGCAGGCTCTGACATCCGCCACCGGCAAGCCCGCCGTCTGGGTGATCGATCCGTCGAGCAAGGCGGTGACGGAGACGCCGGTCGAGGTGCTCGCCTTCGATTCAGGCATCATCGCCGTCGACAAGGGATTGCAGGAAGGACAGAGCGTCGTTACCGCCGGCGGACAGTTGCTCAGCCCCGGACAAACGGTCGAGATCGCTGGAGCCAGCCAATGAACCGGTTGCGGCACGTCGCTCCCCTGCTTGTCCTAGCCGCGCTCGCCGCCTGCTCGCGCTCGGAAGAGAAGCCGCCGGAGGTCATCCGGCCTGTCCTGTCTGTTGTG
>NZ_RZRY01000770.1:0-2722 GCF_003998035.1 Mesorhizobium sp. M2A.F.Ca.ET.039.01.1.1
GCATGAGCGCGTAGACATTCCCCAGCGCGTAGCCAAGCTGCATGTAGACGCTGGAAACAAAGCCCTTTCCGACGTCATCGATGCCTCCCAGAATGCTTGTTGCCAGCCCGTTCATCCAGCCTCGACAACACGATCGAAGGGTGGCGCGTTAACCGGCTTGAAGGGTCCGCAGCTCGTATCGCCGGCATAGGCCAGCGGCGCGCAGGGCGCCTTGAGCTCGCGACCTGGCCCGGCGCACCCGCCTAGCATGAGGCTCGCGACCGTTGCGGCGATCACGCCGACCCGCCGCCACCAGGCTGGCATCCGTTTCGCTCGGCACCTCAACGATCAGTTCCCGCTTTTGCCGAAATTTTCGAACGGATTGACTTGCGCCGGCGTCATCAGCTTTTGCACCTGGCTTTGGCGCAAAAGCCGGGTCTTCATTTCCTCGTTGAGCGCGGCGACGGCACCATTCTGGACGCCGATGAGCTCGTTGACCGCACGTGCGTTCTCGAGCTGCATGCGGGTGTTCTGATCGACCGAGCCTTTGACGTCCTCGGACTGTCCGATCTGGCCGCTGGCCGACTGCAACGACTGTTCGCGTTGCGCGACCCCTTGTGAGGCCTGCGAGGTGAGGGCGCTCAACAGCGAGGCGACGTTGACGCTGCCGCTATAGGCAGTGTTGACGGCACTGCTGCCATTGCCGGTGATCTGCTGGAGCAGTTTGACCAGCTGCAGGCCGTTAATGACCGCGCCGGCGATCTTCTGGATTTCAGGCGACAGCCCGCCGAAGGAGAGGGCGCCGCCATTCAGGATCGATCCGAAGCTCGGCGCTTGCGCAATCGACATGTTGCCGCCCAAGCCCATTTGGCCGATACCGAGAGAGCCGTTGCGGCTGCCCGTCAACGCTTGCAGGATCTGATTGCTCTTCTCGAGGATATCCTTGTTGGAGCCCATGATCGAATTGGTGTTGTCCGCGTTCTGGCGGGCAATGTCCAAATTCGCATTGTCGATGACGGCGATCTGCGCATGAGCGACGCTGGACAGAAGTGTTACACATGCCGCGAAAGAGATTTTTCTCACATCAGCCTCCTATTCCTGGATTGCTTCGATCGCGCGAGCCGCGCCGCTTGGATCGGCGTTGATTGGCACGGACTGCGCTTTTCCCGAACCGCTCTCGGCGTTCCGGCTCGCACAGGGTAGCCATTGGCTTCGATCGATCCGCAGGCGTTCAAGCTCGGCCGGGTCGCATGAAAAGGGATTTGGCCCGCCATCCGGCGGCGGGGCAATGATCCGCGCGGTCTGCGAGGCTCCGACGTTGTTCAACGAAAGAAACTGGCCGAGCAGGGCGGTGAAGTCCGATGCCTGACCGATATATTGGCCGGTCACGCCGGCATTGAGACTTCGAGCGGACGAGTTGAGCTCCCAGGCTTCCTTGTATTCGCCAACCTGTCCGACCCCGCCGGCGAGCGCGGCGATCTGCGAGGAATTGGCAGTCATCCGTGCGGAGCTGGTGTCGAGGTTGGCCGCGGCTTTGGAGACGGAATCGAGGGCGCCGCTTTGGGCAGACCCGCCCGGTCCGCTTGATGTCACGATGCTGATCGCTGGCGGGGACGCCACCGGCGCCTCTCCGCTGGAGACGTAATTGTCAAAATAGCCGTGCCATCGGCCGACGCCCGAGGCCCACCCAGCCTGTTCGGCGGCGTTCGAGCCGTTATAGAAACTCGCCAGGCAACTGTAGTTGCTGGCGCCGCATTGTGCGACGCCTTTGCCGAGATATTTGACGCCGCCCTCGATGTTTTGCTCGTTGATGTCGCGATCGAAGCCGAGCTGCCTGCCCGTTCCCTTCGTCAGTTGCATCACGCCCTTGACGCCGGTGTGCGAGCCGGCACAGCTGTCCAAGCGCGATTCCTGGTAGGCGACCGACAGCGCTAGGCCCTCCGGAACGCCATATTTTTGCGCATAGTAGCGGATGAGCCTTGCGTTTTCCGCGTCGCGGCTCAGCGCCTCGCCTGGGGGGCGGCTGAACATTTGCGACCTGTATTTGTTCGTATAGGTGCAAACGAGGCTCTTTTTCTTCTCCTGCTCGTCGGATTTGGAATCGTGCGATTTTGCGCTGTGCTGCTCGTCTTGCGCACGCTTATCTAGATTGGAATTGTCGATGACCGCGATTTGCGCCAGCGCCGGGGCCACCGCCATCTGCCCCGGCATAATCGCGGCCGCGACAATCGCGCTGCTAAGCCGCTTCTTCATGCTCGCTTTCCCATCCACAAAGGTAGGGCAGCCACGCTTCCGGCTCCTGCCCGTAAGTCTCGCGCAGCCGTTCGCATTCCTTGATGCTGGTTTCGTTGGTCGACAGCACCTTGATGAGGTCGGGCATGCCCGACAAATCGAGCTTCGCAACGACGGAATCGCTGTCGTGCTTGACCAGGAATGTGCGCGTTTCCTTGGCGGTGCGGCGCACGAACTCGAACTCCTTCGCCGTCAGGGAGAAGCGCGCCATGTAGGAGTCCTTGCTCGCCTTCGGATTGGGAAAAAAGATGTTGGTTTTCGTCTGCTCGATCAGCGAGGACGAGATCGACGAGTTCACCACATCCTCGGCCGTCTGCGTGCCGAAGCCGACGACCCCATTGCGCCGGCGGATAATTTTCAGCGTCTCGTTGATGAAGGCGGAAAACACCTCGTCATCGAGCAGCTTCCAGCCTTCATCGAGGAACATCAGAAGCGGCGTGCCGTCGATGAT
>NZ_RZRY01000771.1:0-2720 GCF_003998035.1 Mesorhizobium sp. M2A.F.Ca.ET.039.01.1.1
GCCTTAGGCCGCTCACCCCGCCCAGGGACCGGTGTAGTCGTCATAGAGCTTGGCTGGATCTGGCCGCGGCCGCTCCGGCGCCGGCCCCTGATAGGAGCCGATATGGACGAAGCCGATAACGCGCTCCTGCGGCGAGAGCCCGAGGATCGCCCTGCCCTCCGGCACATCGGAGTACCAGTTGCTGATCATGTTGGTGCCGTAGCCCAGTGCGTTCGCCGCGATCATCAGGTTCATGGCCGCCATGCCGCCCGACAGGAACATCTCCCATTGCGGGATCTTCGGGTTCTCCTTCGGCACCGACACGACGCCGATCACCAGCGGCGCGCGCGAGAAGCGCGCCAGTTCCTGGTTGCGCCTGCCCTCCGGCAACGGCCCCTCGCGCTGCTCGGCAAGTGCAGCCAGCTTCTTGCCGATCTCGACACGCGCCTCGCCGCGGTAGAGGATGAAGCGCCAGGGCTCGAGCCGGCCATGATCGGGAACCCGCGAGGCAGCCGCCATCATCGTCGCGATCTCGGCATCGCTCGGCGCCGGCTCCTTGAGGTCCGGGATCGGCGCGGAATTGCGGGTGAGCAGGAAGTCGATGATCGGCGACGCCATGGGCGCAAGTCTCCTAAGCATTCTATAGTATTCAATTTTGAGCTGAAGCGCGCCATCGGGAGGTCGGGCGGCTCGGGCAGTGGCGTTTTGCGCCGGATAAAGAGCCGTCGGCGCAAGGCCTCGAACTCTTAAGCCTTGAAATTGCCACCGCCTTGGGCTTCAACGCAAGGCATGTTTGAGGGGACCCTGCGCCTTTTGGTGATCGCGCTCGTCGCTGCGTTGTTCGCGGTGCCGGTTTCCTTCGCGCTGGCCCAGAACGCCAACGATGTCGGCGACCTCAAGCTTCCGGGCATTTCGAGCTACGCGACGCCGAAGACAGGAGCACCGCTGGCGCTCGGCAATGGCGGCGCCATCACCCTGTCGGCGCAACTGACCGACAAGGGCGCCGACATCACCCGCGGCATTGTCTGGCGGGTGTTCAAGCCGCAGCCGTCAAGCGACGGCAAGCTTCCGATGGTGGCCTCAGCTCATGGCGGCACGGCCGTGTTCCAGCTCGACCCCGGCAGCTATCTGGTCCACGCCTCCTATGGACGCGCCGGCGCCACCAAGCGCATCACCGTCGGCAAGGCGGCCAGGCACGAAAGCCTGGTGCTCGACGCCGGCGGCCTCAAGCTCGACGCAGTGACATCGGGCGGCGCCCCAATCCAGTCGAAGAAACTGCGCTTCTCGATCTATGAAGACCATCCCGCCGCCAATGGCGACCGGGCGCTGATCGCCCCCGACGTGGCGCCGAACACTGTGGTGCGGCTGAACGCCGGCACCTACCACGTCGTCTCCACCTATGGCGCGGTCAACGCCGTGATCCGCTCCGATATCCGCGTCGAGGCCGGCAAGCTGACCGAGGCAACCGTCGAGCACCGGGCGGCCGAGATGACGATGAAGCTGGTGCGCGAGCCCGGCGGCGAAGCCATCGCCGACACGTCCTGGTCGCTGCTCAACGAGAGCGGCGACCCGATCAAGGAAGCCGTCGGAGCCTTCGCCTCGATGGTGCTGGCCGAAGGCCAGTACACCATCATCGCCAAGAACCGCGACCGCATCTACCAGAAGGATTTCACCGTCGTGGCCGGCCAGAACCAGGAGATCGAGGTCGTGGCCAACGAGTCGTCCGCCATCGATCCCGAGGAAGGCGCGGACTGATACATCTGAGCTGTCAGGCCGCCTTGCGCATCCGCCTCGGCAGGAAAGGCACGCGGGTGCGTTGCACGGAGGGCGTCGACAGGTCGAACACCGCGCGATAGAGCCGATCGAGCAGTGCCTTGCGGTCGCGCAGCGGCTCGAGGTCGCTCCATCTCAGCACATCACCGATGCGCACCTCGATCGCCTTGCCCGACAGCCGCGCGAACTCGCGGATGAGCAAGGAGGTGCGCAGCGTCAGCGACGCCTTGCCGATGAACTTCGCCACGCGGTTGTCGCGCTCGGCCATGTTCATCGGGCCGCTGACGAGATGGAACAGACGGCCGTTCTGGCCGGAAAAATGCATCGGGATAACCGAGGCCTTGGCGTCCTGGACGAGCTTGGCCGGGAACATCTTCCACGGCAGGTCGATGGCGCGGCCGAAACCCTTGGGCGCCGTGGCGACACCGCCGGCCGGGAAGACGACGATGGTGACGCCTTCCTTCAGCAGACGCACCGCCTCATGACGCACAGCCATGTTGTTCTTCAGCGCTTCCTTCGTTTCGGAAAAATCGATGGGCAGCGAATAGGGCTCCATCTCGCGGATCCTGAGCAGATCCTTGTGGATCATGACCCGGAAAGGCCGGCCGAGCTGCTCGACCAGCGAAAGCACGGCAATGCCGTCGCCGATGCCGAAGGGATGGTTGGCGACGATGACCAGCGGCGTGTCCGGCAGCGCCGCCGGCGGCCATTGCACGGCGTTGCGGACCTTGACGTCGATCAGTTCCAGCATACGGCTGAACACGCGGTCGCCGGTCGGCACCACTTGCCTGCGCCAGAAGTCATAAAGCGCGGCAAAACGGTCGCGGCCGGACAAACCCTCGACCGAATGGATGAACCAGCGCGTCAGCACCGGCTGATGCGGGTTGGCATAGGAGAGCTCGGGAAAACGTCTTTCCCGCGGTTTCAATTTGAGCATGGCGGCTCGTTACACGGCTGGCGTGACAGGC
>NZ_RZRY01000772.1:0-2720 GCF_003998035.1 Mesorhizobium sp. M2A.F.Ca.ET.039.01.1.1
GAGGAAAGCCGTTACCGGATAACGGACTTCGCCGCCTTCCGGCCAAACCCGGAGCAATTCTTCGAGTTTGCTTACGGAACCACGTTACGGGGAATGATAGAAGCAGTCGTGGAGGTGGAAAGCCCGCTGCGCGCTGATGTTCTTGCCCAACGCATTGCCCGTGCACACGGGTGGCTGCGCACGGGCGGACGCATCCGCGAACGGATCGACCTTCATCTTCGCGATGTGGATCGCACACAGGAATCGAGCGGCGAATTCATCTGGAAGAAGGGAGCGGTCTCGGAATTCTTGTCCTATCGCTGGCCGCTCAATGAAGAAGCCCGACGCTCCATTGCCGACATACCTTTGGCGGAGCTTGCCTCGGTGGTTTTCGACAATCCCGGACTTCTCGACATGCCCGACCCCGCGCGACGTGGCCCATCTTCTGGGGGTGGAACGCCTCGCCGCAATCTCACGGGCGCGCCTGGATGAGGCAATCGCCAAAGCAAAGCAGCACATGGCAATCCCCTCTCACGGGCAGCAATAGGACATGGCGCCCGATCTCTATCGCTTCTTTGCAACTTGAACCGGCTCGACACGGTCGGAATTCCGTGCGGGTCACGCGTCTAGAATCTAACCACGGCATCCGCGAGTTGGGGGTGGAATGAAACATGCGAAGGGACGTCACCCGGGGGCGGTGTGGCGAAAGACCGACTTCCAGATCCATACGCCGCGCGACGCCGGATGGACAGGCGGCGGTGGCTTGCCAGGCGGATCCGAGGAGAAGGAGCTGGCGCGCGAAGCGTGGGCGGATGAATTCGTGGCCGCATGTCTCAAGAGGGAGATCGGAGCGATCGCGATCACCGATCATCACGATATAGTCATGTACCCCTATGTGGCTCGGGCAATCGAGAGATCACCGGCAGCCAAGTCGACGCTGTGGTTGCTCCCCGGCATGGAGGTGACGTGCAACGACTCCGTCCAGTGCTTGATCCTTTTCGACCAGGATACGTCAACCAGTGTCATAGGTCGCCTGTTTGGCATGATGCCCAAAGTGCCTGCACCAGATCAACTTGCCGCTCGAGCCCCGCAAGCCAGCCTCTGCGGAAAAGACATTGAGGATCTGTTGGGCGCGATCTTCCAGGACGAAATGCTCAAGGGCAGGAACATCACTCTTCCGCATGCTAGCAGGGGCGGTCACAAGGACATATTGAGGCAGGGCTTTCATCAGCGTTTCGCCGACCTCGAAGTCGACGGGGTCTATAACGAGAAGCCGTTTGCAAGCCTCGACGAGACGACGCGAAAGAAGATCTACGGCGAGATATCAGATTGGGGTGATCGCCGGCACGGCATCATCACCACCGGCGACAATCGCGCTTCCAACTATGCCGACCTCGGCATCAATGCATGTTGGATGCGGCTCGGCGAGGCTACGGCGGAAGCCGTCCGCCAAGCGGTGTTGGCGGATGAGGCGCGCATTACCTATGCGGAGCCGTCCATCCCCAGCCAGCGCGTTTTGGAATTGCGGGTAAGCTCGACGCTGACGGGAGACCATTTCACCATAACATTCAACGATGGCTTCAACACCCTGATCGGCGGCCGAGGCTCCGGGAAATCAGCAATCCTGGAATATCTGCGGTTCGCGCTTGGTCGCAGCACCCTGGACGCTGCCGACGACGTGGCAACCAGTCGCGAACGCGACATGATCACCTCGACGTTGATAGGGGGGTTCGTCGAGGTCGACCTCGACCGCAATGGCGTCGTCGAGACGTGGCGGCGGACGCTCGACAAGCAGACCATGATAACCGTGTCTTTGGACGGAGAGGCCCGCGACCTCCCCATCAGTGTAGCGCAGGAACGATTTCGCGCCCGCGCATTTTCTCAAAAACAGCTGTCGACGATGGTGAGGCGGCCAGAGACCGCCGATGAACAGATAACTGGCATAGCGGCGGCAGAAAGTGTCGATCGCCGGCGCAAGGCAGAACAGGATATCGACGAGGCGGAACGCGCGATCCGGGCGGCCTTCCAGCAGGTCGTCCAAAGTTGGGCGGCGCAGGCTGCGTTCAACCGCGCCGAATCTGCTTCTGCCGACTTGGCGAGACGACTTGAGTCGATCCGGAGCCGTCTTGAACAGGGCGGTCTGAGTGCCGAGCAGCAGGCCGTTCTCGACCAGCAGCCGATCTATAATCGAACCTTGGCCTCGTTCCAGACCGCCGTGAAACTGGTCCAGGCAACGCTCGACCAGGCAAACCTTCTCAAGGAGATCCCAATAGAAGGGTGGGAAGGCCATGTCGAGACCTCGTCCGTCAATAACTCACGGCAAGCCATCATGCGGTTGAACGACCGGATTCGCGGCGCCATTGACGAAATCACGGACGCGCTTGCGATGGCGCTTGAGGAGCTCGCGCGGCATCAGGGCGAATTCGGCACCGACCAAGCTAAATTCAACGAGCAATACGCTGTCGCGAGCTTGGCGCAATCACATCTGACAACGCTGCTTGCAGAGTTCCGTCAGCTCGGAGAAGAACAGCAGGTCGCTGAGAGAAACCTGCAGGACGCCAAAACGGCCATGTCCAAACTGGTCGGGGTCGAGGTCAGGCTTGCAGAGGCGAGGACGCTGCTCGGAACGAGGCTGACAACGATGCGAGAAATCCTCAACGAGGCATCGGATCACGTAATCGAGATGTCCACCGGAGTGCTTCGCGCCCATGTGGAGGAGGAGACAACCCCGCGTCGCTTCG
>NZ_RZRY01000773.1:0-2714 GCF_003998035.1 Mesorhizobium sp. M2A.F.Ca.ET.039.01.1.1
GTGCCGGAGCCGATGGTGAGCATGGCGATGACGGCGGCGACGCCGATGACGATGCCAAGCAGCGTCAGGAAAGAGCGCAGCACGTTGCGGCGGATCGAACGCAGCGAAAGGCGGACGGTCTCCCAGATCATGCCGCTGCCTCCGCCTTCATGGTGTCGGAGGCGACATGGCCGTCGAGGAAACGAATGGTGCGGCCGGCATAGTCCGCGACATCGGCCTCGTGCGTGACCATGACGATGGAGAGGCCGAGCTCGGCATTGAGCCTGGTCAGCAGCTCCATGATCTCATGCGTGCGCGCGGTGTCGAGATTGCCCGTCGGCTCGTCGGCAACAAGCAATGTCGGCCTGGTGACGATGGCGCGGGCGATCGCCACGCGCTGCTGCTGGCCGCCCGACAGCTCGGCCGGGGTGTGGTGCTCGCGCCCGACAAGCCCGACCTCGGCCAGCGCCTGCATGGCGAGGTCCCGGCGCTCGCGCGCTCCAACGCCGCGATAGATCAGCGGCAGCTCGACATTTTCCGCCGCGGTGGTGCGCGGCAACAGATTGTAGCCCTGGAAGACGAAGCCGACATAAAGGTTGCGCAAAAGCGCGCGGCGGTTGCGGTCGAGCCGGCCTGCGTCGATGCCCATGAAGGAGTAGGTTCCAGCCGTCGGCGTGTCGAGGCAGCCGATGATGTTCATCGCCGTCGACTTGCCCGAGCCGGAGGGTCCCATGATGGCGACGAATTCGCCGCGCCGGATGGCGAGATCGACGCCGGCCAGCGCATGCACGCGGGCCTCGCCTTCGCCATAGCTCTTCCAGACCTTGTCGAAGGTGATGAGCAGGGGAGCCGACATGTCGTCAGCTCCGCTGCTGCGCGCCGGTGATGACTTGCGCGCCCTCATCGAGGCCGGAGGTGATCTCGGTCAGCTCACCATCGGTCGAGCCGATCCTGACGTTCACCGGATGCGGCCGGCCGTTCTCCAGCACATAGAGCGTGCGCGAGCCGTCGGTCGGCGCCTTGGTCGGCTCGCGCTGCCGATTGGGGCGGCCCATGCGGCCGGTGAAGAGATCGCTCAGGCTCCAGCTGCGCGCCTGCTGCTGCATCGGGCGATAGCGGAAGGCCGTCGAAGGAACGGTAAGCACGCCCTTGGCCTGCCTTGTGACGACCGAGACCGTGGCCGTCATGCCGGGCCTGAGCAGAAGCTCGCCATTGTCGACTTCGAGCCGCGCATTGTAGGTGACGACGCCATCGGTGGTGACCGAGGCGTAGGAGATGTCGCGGATCTCGGCGTCGAACGGGCGGTCGGGGAAGGCATCGACGGTGAAGCGGGCGTGCTGGCCAGGTTTGACCTGGCCGATGTCGGCCTCGTCGACCGCCGCCCGCAATTCCATGTTGCGAAGGTCGGCGGCGATGACGAACAGCACCGGCGCCTGCAGCGAGGACGCGACCGTCTGGCCGGGATCGACCGAGCGTGTGAGCACGATGCCGTCGATCGGCGCATAGATGGTGCTCTTGGCCAGGTCTGTCTGCTGCGCCTTGAGTTCGGCCTGGGCGATGGCGAGATTGGCCTCGGCGCTGTCGAGCGCTGCCTTCGAGCGGTCGCGCGTTGCGGTTGCCGCTTCGAGCGACTGGTCCGTCGCCATGCCGCGCTTGGTCAGCGCGCTGGCGCGCACCACCGCGTTCTCGTTCTCCTGCAGTGTCACCTTGGCGTCCTCGACGGCGGCCGCAGCCGCCTTGGCGGAGGCGGTGGCGCGCTCGATCTGGACCTCCAGCTTGGCGGTATCGAGCGTCGCCAGCACGTCGCCCTTCTTGACCTGCTGGTTTTCATTGACCGCAACGGAGCGGACGATGCCGGAAAGCTCGCTGGAGATGTCGACCTGGGTCAGCGGCTGCAGCGTGCCGGTGGCGGATACTTCGACGGTGAGGTCCGCGGTCGCCGCCGGCACGGTGGTGTATTCAATCCTGGGGGGCGCCGCGGCGTACCATTGATAAAGGGTAATGCCGACCGCTGCGACCGCTATCGCCAGCAGGGCGTAAAGCCAGAGGCGGCGACGCTTGCGGCTTACGCCCTTGCGGTCCAGGCCGAGCGCGGCCTCTATGGAAGTACCGGATTCCGCCTTTGGCGGATTGACAACCTGGTCCACCCCGGACCCCTATGCTGGAAATCGATGTCCCTGTCCGTGCACAGATCAGGCTTTGAGGTTCGAATTTCAAATTAAATTTCCCTCATGTTGGGATTGGGGCAGAAATTCGGGGCGAGGCGAAAGGTTTTCTCCATGGCGCGCAATTACTTGCTTTACGATGTGTTTACCACCGAAAGGCTGGCCGGAAATCCGCTTGCGGTGGTACTCGACAGCGATGGGCTCGACACTGCCGGCATGCAGGCGATCGCGCGCGAATTCAACCTGTCTGAGACGGTGTTCGTGCTGCCTCCAGACAATCCGATGCACCGCAACCGTATCCGCATCTTCACGCCCGACTATGAAATGCCTTTCGCGGGCCATCCGACGGTCGGCTCGGCGATCGCGCTGGCGGAACTCGCCGAGGAGGAGGCCGGCATTTTCGTGCTGGAGGAGAATATCGGGCCGGTGCGTTGCGCGGTGAGCAAGCATGACGGCTCTACTTTCGCCGAGTTCGACCTGGCGAAACTGCCGGAAGCCTTGGAGCTCAAGGCCGATCCGGAAGCGATCGGCGCCGCGCTCGGCCTTGGCCCGCACGAGATCGGCTTCGAG
>NZ_RZRY01000774.1:0-2704 GCF_003998035.1 Mesorhizobium sp. M2A.F.Ca.ET.039.01.1.1
ATACCCGGGGGATTTTGACCGACCCACGGGGGATCGACCAGCGCGGCTGCTTGTCGCTGCCTGGCTTGGCGAAACGCGGCTAATCGACAATCTCGAGGTGGCGTTGCCGCGTGCTGAAGCGTTGCGCCAAGCCGCTGCCTGAATCGAGAGGAAGTGGCAGGAACCCTCCGGCATCGTAGGCACACGCTTGGCGCTCCGCACGTTGCCCTGTTAGTCTCTTATGGCGCACAGTGAGTCCTCAATGGTTGAGCTTCACACTTATGGGCGCTGCGTTGCATCGAATTTTTCGGGATCTGCCGAAGTTAAACGGCTAATGCCCCGCCAGTCAGGCCCGCGCCAGCGGCCGCCAGCAGCAGCTTCTCGCCCGGTCGAAAGGGTTTGGCACCGTGGGCGATCGACAGCGACAGAGGGATCGTTGCGGCCGACGAGTTGCCATAGTCGGCGATGGTCTTGACGATCCGCTCATCCTCGATGCCGAGCGACTTGCCGACGGCGTTGAAGATGCGGGCATTGGCCTGGTGCGGCACGAAGCGGGTGACGTCCGGCGCCGAAAGGCCGGCTGAAGCCAGCGCCTCCGCGGATCAGCGGCTCATCATCTCCACAGCCTTGACGAAGACGTCGCGGCCATTGGCGATGGTCATGCGGGTTTCGGCGATGTCGATCTCTTCCGCGAAGGGACGGTTGCTGCCGCCGGCCGGGATATGGATCAGGTCGTAGGCAGAACCGTCCGAGGCGAGCGAGGAACCGAGGATGCCGTGACCGGGATCGCTTGATGGGGCGAGCACCACTGCGCCGGCGGCATCGGCGAACAGCACGGCGCTCGCCCGCTCGGCCGGATTGATCCGGCGGCTCAAAATGTTGGCTGCGATGACGACGGCCGGTTTGTTGTTGAGGCGCACGAAGCCGTCGGCGAAGGTCATGGCGTAGATGAACCCCGCGCAGGCGCCGGCCATGTCGACCCCTCCGGCCTTTTCGAGGCCGAGCCTGTGCGCCACCAGCAGCGCGCTCGGCGGCAGGAGATGGTCCGGCGTTGAAGTTGCCAGGAGAAGCAGGCCGATCTCTTTGCGATCGATGCCGGCGGTCTCAAGCGCCATGTCGCCCGCATTGACCGCCAGCCCGGAAAGCGTATCGCCGGGCTCCGCCCAGAAGCGCGAGCGGATGCCGGTTCGCCCTTCGATCCAGCCCTCTTCCAGCCCGAGGCTTGCCTCGATCTCGGCATTGCCGACTTTTCGAGCCGGCACGTGATGGCCAAACCCGATGATGCGCGCGGTGCGGTTCATCTCCTGTCGCCGTGATAGCTGTGCTCCATGACGACGATGCGCGAGCGCGGCGCGCCGTTGTTGCGGTGAAAGCCGAGCGCCATTTTCAGCGCCAACTCGACGCTGGTCGAGCCGCTGTCGGAGAAGAAGACCCAGTCGAGGCCTGGCGGTGCCATGTCGACCAGCGCCGATGCCAATTGCTCGGCCGGTTCGTGGCTGAGTCCCGCGAAGATCACCTGGTCGAGCGTCTCTGTCGCGTTGCGGATCGCCTCCGTGATCTTCGGGTGGCGGTGGCCGTGGGTGATGACCCACCAGGAGGAGATCGCGTCGAGTATGCGCCTGCCTTCGCGCGTCTCGACATAGGCGCCTTCGGTGCGCATGACCGTCGGCGGCACCGGCTCGGTGGGATGCTGGGTGAAGGGATGCCAGACAGCGGAGCTGTTCATTTATCAACTCCGATGAAGTCGGTGGCCCTGAATAGTTCCTGCATGCTCGCCGAAAGCGTTCCCGGCGTCAGTGACCGGAGAAAGGGGAGGCGGCCCAGCACGCGCACCTTGCCCATCTGGGCGATCGTCTTTTGCGTATCGACCACCCGATCGCCGATGAACACCACGCCAAGCAGGGGTATCGAGCGGGCGCGAAGAGCCTCAATGGAGAGCAGAGTGTGGTTGATGGTGCCGAGCGCGGTGCGGGCGCAGAGTACGATTGGCGCGTTCCACCGCGCGAAGACGTCGATGTAAAGTGTGTGTCTGTTGAGGGGCACCATCAACCCGCCGGCACCTTCCACAATAAGTGGGCGGTCGGTCGGCGGCAGAGTAAGTGCCTCGGCGTCGATTTCCACGCCGTCCAGTTCGGCAGCGCGGTGCGGCGACAGCGGCTCAGTAAGGCGCCACGCTTCCGGCAACACCCGATCGGCAGACAACCCGGCGAGCAGGGCAACCGTTTCGCTGTCGGCCCCTTCCTGGATGCCCGCCTGCACCGGCTTCCAGTAGACGGCGTCGAGCAGACCGGTCAGGCCCGCCGCGAACACCGCCTTGCCGATGCAGGTGACGGTCCCGGTAATGACAATCTGCACCGCGGTAGGGCGCGCTCCCATTCCTGCGTGAGCGCATCGAACACTGCCGAAACGTCGGCCTCGCCGACATTCAGCGTCAGCGAGATGCGCAGCCTTACCGTGCCTTCGGGCATCGTCGGAGGGCGGATGCCGTGCACGTCGTCCGCGCGACTGCAACGCCGCCGCCAGCGCCATGGCGCGGGCATTGTCGCCGACGACGACCGGCATGATCTGCCAGCCGCTCGCGAACAGGCCCAAGCCCTCGGCCCTCTTCCCGGCGAGCGCGACCAGCCTCGCAAGACGCTCGCGGCGATCCGGCTCCTGGGCGACGATGTCGAGGGCCGCCGCCGCTGCCACCGCCATAAGCGGCGAGGGCGCCGTGGCGTAGATG
>NZ_RZRY01000775.1:0-2700 GCF_003998035.1 Mesorhizobium sp. M2A.F.Ca.ET.039.01.1.1
CTTCAAAACTGTCCGGTTTTTAATCGGAATCGCGTCCGGTCAATTCTCGGAATCGCGTCCGGCTTTTGATCGGAATGCCGTCCGGTAAATCGTCGGAATCTGCATCGAGATTGGGCGCGTGCTCGCGCAGCAGGGGTAGGAGAGGCGGCAGCAAGATCAGGGCTTGATGGTCGGGTATCGCCATTATTGTCTTTGATCGCCATTCCCCTTGGCGGTTCACCATCCCGCGGAGCGCATCCAACACCGGCGGCAGCATTCGGGCCAACCGTTCGGCCTGCGGCGTCGGGACCAAGCCGCTCGAGCCGCGAACCAAAAGGTCGTCATTGAAAATGCCGCGCAGCCTTGTCAACGCTCGGCTCATCGACGGTTGGCTCAAGCGCACGTGCCGAGCCGCATGCGTAACGTTGCGGTGCTCCAGCAGCGCCTCAAGAGACAACAGCAAATTCAGGTCAATGGATGCCAACATTTGCTGTTGCCGTGGGGCGCGAGCGCCCTCGACAATCGGTCGTGGCCGCTCACGCGTGTTTGAAGAAAGCTGCCAACCGCAAGAGAGCTCACCCATGTCTTTTTCCTCTTGTTTTAATGTTCAATGTGCTCACGCTACGTCTTGAGATCTGGCGTGCGGTGTAGTCGATGCTGCTTAGCACATCAGCAATGTCGCCAACCGGGTGGTCGACATATTCAATACACGGGGTCTCGATCAGCGAAGCGATGACAGTCGAATGCTCGACACCGACGGAACCGGCAACAAGAGCCCTTATGGCGGATCGGCTTAACTAGTTTGATGAGTTGGCCGCAGCCGCGAGCTCTTCGCTCCCGTGCCAGCACAATCGGCTACAACCTAACTGGGTAGTTGGTCTGCGGTCATCGCCATCGGGGCTATCACAGCACATTAACCACGCCTCGGCGAGGCCGGAATGCTGCCCTGATTCACTTGGTCGCGATCAGCCTCATGCTGGCAATTCCTCCGCCTCCAGCTTAGCAAGAAAGCCGTCGCACCATCGATAGACATCGTGGCCGTTGAGACTGTGCTTCATTGCGTTCCAACGGTCTTTCCGTTCGTCGGGCGACATGCGAAATGCCTTTTCCGTGGAGGCCGCCACAGCCTCTGGGTCATAGGGATTGACAAGCACCGCTCCCTCCAATTCGCCAGCGGCGCCGGCAAATTGCGAGAGCACGAGGACGCCCGGATTGCTTGGGTCTTGCGCAGCCACGTATTCCTTCGCCACCAGATTCATGCCGTCGCGGAGCGGCGTCACCAGGCCAACGCGTGCCAGTCGATAGAGGCCGGCCAGTTGCAACGGGCCATGGGAACGATTGGTGTAGTGTACTGGTACCCAATCGATGGTTCCAAGTTCCCCATTGACACTTCCCACCAGTTCGGCGATCTGCTTTTGCAGCGCCAGATAGGCCGGTATTTCCCCGCGGGATTTCGGGGTAATCTGCAGCAGTAGCGTCTTGCGGACGCGATGGCTGTTACGATCAAGGAAATGGCGAAACGCCACGATGCGCTGATCGATGCCCTTGGAATAATCCAATCGGTCGACACCAATGGCGACGTCACAGCCAGCAGTCCTCTTGTAAATTTCCTGCAGATCCCCGTCGCGCGTCGCCAGCTCTGCGAGGCTTTCGAACTTGGCCGTGTCGATACCGATTGGAAAAACCCCGCAGCGGAACTCCCGCCCTTTGACTAGGCAGCTACGGTCTTTCATGAGCAGCCCTAAGTTTCGGCGGCGTACACATTCGGCGAAGTTGTCAAGATCGTCGTCGGTTTGGAAGCCGACAAGGTCATAGAACGAAAGCGCTTCCAGTAATTCTTCGCAGAGCGGCACGGTGGCGAGGATGTCCGCCGGCGGCCATGGTATGTGCAGGAAAAAGCCGATCCGGTTGCGGCAGCCGCGCTCGCGCAGTTCTTTCCCTAGAGGGATCAGGTGATAATCCTGCACCCATATGACGTCGTCCTCGCGGTGGAGCGGCATCAAAGACTCTGCGAAGAGTCGGTTGACGCGGTAGTATCCTGACTTTCTCGCGTCGTTGTATTCGGCGAGGTCGACACGGCAGTGGAAGATCGGCCAAAGAACCCTGTTGGCGAAGCCGTAGTAATATTCGTCCAGATCCTTCTGCGAGAGATCGGCAAGGGCATAGGTGATGCCGTTGGCCTCCTGCATCGTCGGTGACACCTGGTTCTTCTCGGTTTTCACCTTCCCCGACCAGCCCATCCAAAGGCCGCCTCGTTGCTGGAGCGCGGCGTTCAGCGCAATGGCCATCCCGCCCGGGGGCAGTGACCCGTGCTCGTCGGGCAACGCAACCCTGTTGGAGACAATGACCAGTCTACCATCTCCACCGTCCCCAACGACACCCATAAGGTTCTTCATGGTCACTCCTGTTGACTGACAGCTTTTGGCTTCGATCTCAGCCAAGTTAGGGACGGTGATCAGGTGGGACAATCTCATTAGGCGTATGGCAGAATAGCGCACACAAATAGGCACTAAGCGGGGCAGGAACTGAGCTCCCAAAGCTTCGGTTTTTGGATCATGTTTCTCCTGAGTTTTTTAACCGAGAGCGTGGGCCCGATTCCGTACGACCACTAGTGTGGCAGACCGGCGCGTCCGGGTTCGCGACGAGCGCATCAACCTCCCAACTGTCCCAGAGCTTTGTCCCCACGTCTACGCATTCGCCCGAGCTCAGTTAACGGTCTGT
>NZ_RZRY01000776.1:0-2693 GCF_003998035.1 Mesorhizobium sp. M2A.F.Ca.ET.039.01.1.1
AAGCAGCAAGGCATGGATCACTTCGACCTCGGCACCTATCGCCGCCCCATTTCCACCTCCTCGGACGAGACGCAGCGCTGGTTCGATATCGGGCTGAACTGGTGCTACGGCTTCAACCACGAGGAAGGCATCAAATGCTTCGAGAAGGCGCTGGAGCGCGATCCCGGCTGCGCCTTCGTGCATTGGGGCATCGCCTATGCCGCCGGGCCTTTCTACAATCTGACCTGGAAGGAGCCGGACGAGCGTGCAGGCGGACTGTTGCTGTTGTCACTAGGCGGCTGTCGCTCCTCGACGGTGCCGGCCGCTACGAGAAAATCTCCGCCAGTTCGTCGATGCTTGCGCCTTCCTTCGCCTGACGCAGCTCGACGTAGCTCACCGCGGTGGCGATCGAGAGCACCATCGACACCACGGTCTGCACCAGCGCGGCGCCGATCTCGGCGATGAGGCCGCCGAACAGCACGAGAACGAGCAAAATTCCCCACTGGATGATCATCGCGATGATGATGAGAATGAGGAACAGGCCGAACAGCGACCAGCGGCTGCCCTTGGTCAGGGCGCGGCTGCGCGACATCGAGCCGAACACGCCCCGCCGTTCCTGGATCAGGACGGGCACCGACATCGACCAGCCAAGCCACAGAATGATGCCGGGCACGATCAGCAGCATCAGGCCAATGCCCGCGCCGAGAGCGACAAGAATGCCGATCGCCAGCGTCGGCAGCAGAAAGCGGATCGCAATCTGGATGCAGTCGCCGAAGGACGGCCGCTTGCCGTTGAGGTCCTCGATGGTCGCCCGCACCAGCGCCGATTGCAGCAGAAGCGTGCACACAAATGAAATCAGACCGGCGATGATGGTGATGTAGGAATTGCGAAATGCCGCGCTCGGATCAGGCATGGCACCAGGATCCCTTTGCAGAATCGCGTCGATCTGAGGCTGGGTCACCATCCGGATCACCAATGTCGGCAGGCCGGCGAACAGCGCCGCCAGCCCCACGCAAAGCCCGATGTTTCGGCCAATGACGCCGAATGTGTTGCTGAAGACCCTGCCGATCTCGAACCTGCCGGGTTGTCCCAAAGTTGCAGTGGTCATGATAATTTCCCCCGAGTCATCGCCGCATCCAATCGGTGACTTCAAAGTAAATTTGCCAAGATTGCGGGGCTGCGTCCAGTGCACTTGCAATTGTCATGGCGTATTGCCAGTGTCGGCCCTGAACCGCGGGTTGCAGGGGAAACGGGCGGGTGACAGCCGCAGGGACGGAAGATGCGGAACGGCTGGCACAGTTGCACATGCAGCTGCTGGCGGACGATTCGATCCAGTTCGGGCTGCCGACCTATGTGCGGCCCGAGCCGCCGCAGTGGCTGAAGCCGCTGCTGGATGGCCTGGCCAAGCTCGGCCCCTACATGATCTATCTGTTCTGGGGCGCGGTGATCCTCGGCGTCGCGATCATCGCTTTTCTGCTCGTCCTTGAAGCCAAAGGCGTCGCCTGGCGCCTGTCCTGGCGGCGCAAGCGCCAGGAGACCGAGGAGAAGGAGGAATGGCGTCCGGACGCTGAAGTCGCCCAGGTCCTGCTCTCCGAGGCCGATGCGCTCGCCGCCCGCGGCGAGTTTGACGAGGCGGTGCATCTTCTGCTGCGCCGCAGCGTCGCCGACATCGCGACCCACATACCGGACTTCCTGCGACCGTCGCTCACCGCGCGCGACATCGCGGCCGCCAGCTCGATCCCCAGCCGGCCCCGCGCCGCCTTCAGCGAGATCGCCCGCATCGTCGAAGCCGCGCTGTTTGCCCGGCGGCCCGTCGGCGCCGAAGGGTGGCAGCAGGCGCGCGGCGCCTATGAGCGCTTCGCCTTCCGGGACGCCTGGGCATGAGCGTGGCAACGACGGAAGCAGCGCAGGAGCCGTTCAGCCGCAAGACGTTGTTCTGGGGCATTTTCGCCAGTCTTCTGGCCGCTGCAGGCTTCTTCCTCCTGTCCACCTATGCGCCCGATTTCCGCCAGCCTGAAGGCGGCGCCACGCCGTTTTCGAAAGGCGGCACCGGTTATGCCGGGCTTGTCGAATGGCTGAAGCTCACCACTAGACAGGCGCCGCCGATGGAGCGCGGCGAGAAGGAGTCGCCGCTGGCTTCCACCTTCCTGCTCGTCGTCACCATCGCGCCGGGCAGCGACCCGGCCGCGTTCGATCACCTCATCAAGCTGCGCTCAGGCAAGGACACGCTGTTCGTGTTGCCGAAATGGCAGACCATGCCATTGCTGGGCCGTGACGGTTGGGAAACGAAAATCGAACGGCTGCCGAACTCGGTCGTCAACGACTGGCTCGGCCGCATCGCCAAGGCGAAGCTCGGCGAAGGCAAGCCGAAGGTCGACACGATCGATGTCCAAGGCCGCAAGATCGCCGTGCCGGACGAACTGCAATGGGTGGCGGACGATCACCCGCTGATCGCGGCCGGTGACGGCAAAGCCATCCTCACCGAGCTCGACAACGAACCCTTCTACATCCTCACCGATCCCGATTTCATCAACAATGCCGGGCTGAAGGACGAGCAGACGGCGGCCGCAGCGCTCGACATGATCGCCATGCTGGAGCCCGCCAAGGGCGCGGTCATGTTCGACCTGACGCTGCACGGCATCGGCCAGAAATACGATCTCGCCAAGCTCCTGGTCGAACCGCCCTTCCTGGCTTTGACGCTTTCGGTGCTGGTG
>NZ_RZRY01000777.1:0-2690 GCF_003998035.1 Mesorhizobium sp. M2A.F.Ca.ET.039.01.1.1
CACATGCACGATCGCGTCGACCTCGCGGATATTGGCAAGGAACTGGTTGCCCAGCCCTTCGCCCTTGGAGGCGCCGCGCACCAGACCAGCGATGTCGACGAAGGAGATGCGGGTCGGGATGATCTCCTTCGACTTGCCGATCGCCGCGATCTTCTGCAGGCGCGGATCCGGCACCGCCACCTCGCCGGTGTTCGGCTCGATGGTGCAGAAAGGATAGTTGGCGGCCTGCGCGGCGGCCGTCCTGGTCAACGCATTGAACAGCGTCGACTTGCCGACGTTGGGCAAGCCAACGATGCCACATTTGAAACCCATGTTCGTCCAGTCCCGTCGGAATTCGATTTTGCTGAGGGCTATGGGCGATAGCGGTGACGAACGTCAAGCCCCAGGCGCCCGTTCGTTCGGCGCTCACTCCTTGCTGAACAGCTTCTTCAGCATGGCGGCCATCGGGCCGCTCTCGGGAAGCTTTGCCGCCGGCTGCTGCGGGCGCGCCTGGCGAACATGGCTTTGCTGCTTCGGCGGTTTGGGCGGCGGGCGGTCCTCATCGCCGGTCGGCACGAGTTTTTCACGCAAGGCGAGCGTGACGCGGTTCATGAAGGAATTGTCGTCGCCCTTGGCGAGCAGAGCGGCATCGTCGGCGATTGCGTCCAGCAGGACATCCAGCCATTCGCGATCGGCCTTGGCGAAATCGCCGAGCACATGGCCGTGCACCATCTCCTTGACGCCGGGGTGGCCGACGCCGATGCGCACCCGGCGATAGGCATTGCCGACATGCTGATCGAGCGAGCGGATGCCGTTATGGCCGCCGGAGCCGCCGCCCACCTTGACCCTGAGCTTGCCGGCGGCAAGGTCGATCTCGTCGTAGAAGACGGTGAGCGCGGACGGCTCGAGCTTGTAGAAGCGCAGCGCTTCGCCCACCGACTGTCCGGAAAGGTTCATGAAGGTCTGCGGCTTGATCAGCAGCACCTTCTCGCCGCCGAGCGTGCCTTCCGAAATCAGGCCCTGGAATTTTCGCGACCAGGGCGAAAAGGAATGGCGGCGGGCAATCGCGTCCGCCGCCATGAAGCCGACATTGTGCCGGTTGTTTTCGTATTTCGCGCCCGGATTGCCGAGGCCTGCAAAGACAAGCATCGCCGCCTCCGGATGCAGAAATAGGTTACTTCTCTTCGGCCGCCGGGGCCGCCGTCTCGGTCGCCGCCACTTCGGTGGTGGCTTCCGTCTCCGGCTTCATGGCCGACGAGCCGGCAATGGTCGCGATGGTGAAGTCGCGATCGGAGATGACCGGCTTGACGCCGGCCGGCAGCTTGACCGCCGAGATGTGGATCGAGTCGCCGATGTCGGTGCCGGCGAGATCGACGGTGATGAATTCCGGGATCGCGTTGGCCGGGCAGTGGAACTCGACTTCGTGGCGAACGATGTTGAGCACGCCGCCGCGTTTGATGCCGGGCGACTTGTCCTCATTGATGAAGTGGACGGGCACGTCGACATTGACCTCGGTGTCCTTGCCGATGCGCAGGAAGTCGACATGGACAGGGAAATCCTTGACCGGGTCGAGCTGGAAGTCCTTCGGCAGGACCTGAATCTTCTTGCCGTCGACATCGATCGTGGCGACCGTGGTCAGGAACCCGCCGCCATGGATCTTGTAGAAGATGTCCTTGTAGTTCAGCGCAATCGCCAGGGGAGGCTGCTTGTCGCCGTAGATAACTGCAGGCACTTTACCGTTGCGGCGAACTGCACGGGCGGACCCCTTACCGACCTGTTCGCGCGCTTCGGCTTTGAGCTCATAAGCATCGTGGCTCATGGCATTTCCTTTCGCGTGTTGTGGAGCGCTCGCGGTCGGCGTAAGCCCGACCGTAAACGTCGAAAGCCGTCGCGGCCTTGCACGATCCGTCCGATGCGTTTGGCAATCCAAATGCGTTGGAATCATGCGAGGCCTGGCCGGCCTTCCTCCGCGTTGCCTCCAAGGGTGTCTACGCGGGTGGCGGCTCTATAGCGGAAGGCGGGCAAGGGCGCAAGATCAACGGCGGTAGGCCTCGGCGCTGCCCGCCAGGGCTTCAAACGATGCTCGTGCCGGCATGGGCCGGCTTTACCGAGGCGACCATGAAGGACATTCGTAGAATTGGAGAAGGACGCCGTATTGGCGATTTCCCCAGCCGTGCCCAAAGGCCTGTCGGCATCAGCGCTATTTGGCGAGGAAGTCCAGGATCAGCTTGACGGTCGCGTCGGGATTTTCCTCCATGATCCAGTGGCCGGAGCCGGGCACGATGCCGGCCGTCACATTGCTGGCGACGAAACGCAGATCGTCGGCCTGCGCCGCGCCGAAAGACTTCTCCGCACCGACGGCCAGAACCGGCATGGCGACCTTGCCGCCCTTGGCGAGGAATTCCTTGTTGTCCGTGGCATCCTGGCTGAAGGCGGCGAACTGCTCGAACGCATCGTGCATGGCGTGGGGACGCGCATAAAGCGCGGCATAATGCGCGCGGGTGGCCTCGTCGATCTTCTTGGGATCGCCGGACAACTCGTTCCAGAAGCGGTCGAGATAGATGCGTTCGCGCCCGGCGACCAGACGCTCCATGTCGGGACCGCGGAAATTGAAGTGCCACAACAGCGGCAGGCGGATGATGTTGTCCCAGTCGCCGATGCCGGGCAGCGGCGCGTCGATGACGACCCAGCGGGTGATGCGGTCGCGATAC
>NZ_RZRY01000778.1:0-2683 GCF_003998035.1 Mesorhizobium sp. M2A.F.Ca.ET.039.01.1.1
CCCAATGGGCGCCTGCCTCGCCACGGATGAGGCGGCGACCGGCATGACCGCCGGCGTGCACGGCACCACCTTCGGCGGCAATCCGCTGGCGATGGCGATCGGCAACGCCGTGCTCGACGTGGTGCTGGCCGACGGCTTCCTCGAGGATGTGCAGCGCAAGGCTCTGTTGTTGAAGCAGGGCCTTGCGGCGGTCGCGGACGAATTTCCCGAGGTCATCGAAGGCATCAGGGGAACCGGCCTGATGCTCGGCCTGAAATGCGCCATGCCCAACACCAAGGTGAACATGGCGCTGCGCGACCAGCATCTGCTTGCCGTGCCGGCCGGCGACAACGTGATCCGCCTCCTGCCGCCGCTCACCGTCACCGACGAGGAGATCGGCGAGGCGCTGAGGCGCATCCGCGGCGGCGCCAAGGGCCTGACCGACGCGATAGCGGCCGAAGCCGCGAAATAAGTTCTGGAACCTGCCGATGAGCGTGCGCCACTTCACCGATCTATCCGCCGTTTCGGCGGGCGACCTGCGTATCATGCTGGACGACGCGATGGCGCGAAAGACCAGGCTCAAGGCGGGTGAGCGCTCAAAACCGCTCGACGGCAAGGTGCTGGCCATGATCTTCGACAAGCCCTCGACGCGCACGCGCGTGTCCTTCGATGTCGGCATGCGTCAGCTCGGCGGCGAGACGATCATGCTGACCGGCACCGAGATGCAGCTCGGACGCTCGGAGACCATCGCCGACACGGCGAAAGTGCTGTCGCGCTATGTCGACGCCATCATGATCCGCACCACCTCGCACGACCGGCTGATCGAGCTCACCGAGAACGCCACGGTTCCGGTCATCAACGGGCTGACCGACGACACGCATCCCTGCCAGCTCATGGCCGACATCATGACCTTCGAGGAGCATCGCGGCCCGGTGGCCGGCAAGACCTTTGCCTGGACCGGCGACGGCAACAATGTGCTGCACTCGTTGCTCGAAGCCTCGGCCCGGTTCCGTTTCAACTTGA
Source organism: Mesorhizobium sp. M2A.F.Ca.ET.039.01.1.1 (assembly GCF_003998035.1). Classification (NCBI taxonomy): domain Bacteria; kingdom Pseudomonadati; phylum Pseudomonadota; class Alphaproteobacteria; order Hyphomicrobiales; family Phyllobacteriaceae; genus Mesorhizobium; species Mesorhizobium sp. M2A.F.Ca.ET.039.01.1.1. The sequence continues at coordinate 1,003 of NZ_RZRY01000778.1, forward strand.
ATGTCGCGGTGCCGGAAGGCAGCGAGCCTTTCGAGAAATATGTCGACTGGTCGAAAGCCAATGGCGGCAAGGTCCGGTTTGCCAAATCCGCCGAAGAAGCCGTCGACCAGGCCGATTGCGTCGTCACCGACAGCTGGGTCTCGATGGGCCAGGAGCACCGTGCTCGCGGCCACAACGTCTTCCTGCCCTATCAGGTCAACGCGGCGCTTATGGCTAAGGCCAAGCCCGATGCGTTGTTCATGCACTGCCTGCCGGCGCATCGCGGCGAAGAGGTCACCGACGAGGTGATCGACGGGCCGCATTCCGTGGTCTTCGATGAGGCCGAGAACCGGCTGCACGCCCAGAAGGCGGTGCTGGCCTGGTGCCTGGGCGCTTGAGAGCGGCGGACCTGGCTTCCGGTCCGATCGGGGTCAACTTGATCTGGGGACAGGTGATGCCTATTTGCGGGCCATCACGTAAATTGAACGCGCTTCGACGCATGCGGCTCATCGGGTTGCATGGCTGCGCCCCGGAGTTTTGTCATGTTGGAAACCCAGACCTTGGCTGAGCATAAACCCCAACTCGGTGAATTCGGCTTCGCCGGCGACGACCACGTCGTGCCTTACGAGGTCGCGCCGCTCGATGTGCGCGGCCGCACCGTGCAGCTCGGGCCGATGCTCGACGCTATTTTGAGCCGCCACAATTATCCCGAGCCCGTCGCCCGCCTGCTGGCGGAAGCCTGCGTGCTCACCGTGCTGCTCGGCACCTCGCTCAAATTCGAAGGCAAGTTCATCCTGCAGACCCGCACCGACGGGCCGGTCGACATGCTGGTGGCCGATTTCACCACGCCGCAGGCGTTGCGTGCCTATGCGCGCTTCGACGCCGACCGGCTGCAGGCGCTGACCGACGCCGGCGAGACCTCGCAGCAGGCTCTGCTCGGCAACGGCGTCCTGGCTCTGACCATCGACCAGGGCGCGCACACGCAGCGCTATCAGGGCATCGTCCAGCTCGACGGCACATCGCTGGAGGATGCCGCGCGCACCTATTTCCGCCAGTCGGAGCAGATCCCGACCGATATCAAGATGTCGGTCGCCAAGCTGGTCACGCCCGGCCCGGGCGGCGCGCGCGAGCAGTGGCGGGCAGGCGGCATCCTGGCGCAGTTCCTGCCGCAGGCGCCGGAGCGCATGCGCATTCCCGATATTTCGGGCGGCGACGGCGACGACCGCGAGCTGACGGACCACCCGGCCGACAATTCCTGGCAGGAATTGCTGGCGCTGCTGGGCACCATCGAGCCGACCGAGCTGATCGACCCGACCGTGGGCGCCGAGCGGCTGCTTTACCGGCTGTTCCACGAGCACGGCGCGCGCGTCTTCCGCAGCGTGCCCGTCGACTACCAGTGCTCCTGCTCGCGCGAGAAGATCCACGGCATCCTCCAAGGCTTTTCGGCCGAGGAGATCAAGGACTCGACCGAGGAGGGCGGCATCCACGTCGCCTGCGAGTTCTGCTCGACGCAATACGACTTCGATCCGGCCGAGTTCGTGGTGGAGTAACACCCATTCCTTCTCCCCGTTCCACGCAGGGCTGTCCGGGGAAAGGTTCGGGTGAATCGAAATGCCGCATGTGCATGCCCCGTAAGACGGGGATTTTCCGTCTACCTTCTGGTTGTCGAGACTCAGAAAGGGAACGGGGCATGCGCTTTACG
>NZ_RZRY01000779.1:0-2682 GCF_003998035.1 Mesorhizobium sp. M2A.F.Ca.ET.039.01.1.1
GCACCTCCGCTTCCCGCCCTGGCGAGCGGATGGTCGTGCGCACGCGGTAGCCCGCCTTCAGCAGCGCCAGCATGCAATGTTGCGCGATGAAGTCGGTGCCGCCGGTCACCAGGACGAGTTTGTCGGTCATTTGATGACTCTGGGGTCTGGAATGGAGCGCCGCATCCAATGGCGATGCGTCGGATGGGCGCTAGGTAGGACGGCGCTTCTGAACTGTGAATGCTTGAAAATCCGCATTCTCTGCGCGAGAGTACGGAAATGACCGTCGATCCCTTCTCCGATGTTCTCACGCTCACCAATGCCGAGGCGGTCGTCACGGGCGGCTTCACCGCCGGCGGTCCGTGGGCGATCAGCTTCCCCGGACGCGACAAGATCAAGTTCTTCGCCGTGGTGAAGGGCAGCTGCTGGGTCACCCTCGAAGGCGAGCCAAAACCCTTCCGTTTCGAGACCGGCGATGTCGGGCTGCTGGCGGCGCGGCGCAGCTTCGTGCTCGCGAGCGACCCGAGCGTTCCACCGGTCGACGCGATGAGCCTGTTCACCGGCGCCGGCCGCACGCTGGCGACGCTCGGCGACGGCTCGGAATTCGCCCATATCGGCGGCCATGTCCTGCTCGATCCGGCGCGCGGCGGGCTGCTCGCCGATCTATTGCCGCCATGGATCCACACGCGCGCGGCGTCGCCCCAGGCGGCTATCTTCCGCTGGCTGCTCGATCGGCTGATCGAAGAAAGGGACGCCGGCCAGCCCGGCGCGCAGCTCGCCTCGGCGCAGCTGACGCAACTGCTTTTCATCGAGATCCTGCGCTCGCATCTCGACAGAGCGAGCCTGATGCCCGCCGGCTGGCTCAAGGCGCTGGCCGAGCCGCGCATCGCGCCGGCGCTGCGCCTGATGCATGGCGACCCGGCGCGCGCCTGGCATTTGGAGGAGCTGGCGAAAGCCTGCGCCATGTCGCGCACCTCATTCGCCGTCCATTTCAGGACGGTCGCCGGCATCGCGCCCCTGGCCTATCTGACCGAATGGCGCATGCGCCTTGCCGAGCGCGCCTTGCGCGAGGAGCGGACGCCCGTGGCCGTCGTCGCCCGCACGCTCGGCTATACGTCCGAAAGCGCCTTCAGCAACGCCTTCAAACGCGTCAACGGCAAGTCGCCGATGGCGTATCGGGCGTCGCTGAACGGCCGGAAGGGCTTCAGCCAGCCTTTGCCGGGCAAGGGCGCTGATGCCGTCCCGGCCTGACGGCATCGCCGGAAAGGCATGGCGCCGCCGGCGTGGGCGGACCAATCCGCGGCCGGGCACCGGCAATATTGTTATCGCGGCCTGCGGCCTGTAAGAGCGGGGATGACCTCCATTTCCCGTCTCGCCGCGCTCGCCCTGCTGGCTCTCATCACCTTCGCGACGCTGTCGCCCATCGAGCTGCGGCCACGCTTGAGCGACCCCAACATCGAGCGCGCCTTGGCCTACGTCCTGCTGGGGCTGGCCCTGGCGCTCGGGTTCCCGTCCCGCGTGACGCAGACCGTGCTGTTCGTTTGCGCGGTGGCCGGCGTTCTCGAGGTCCTGCAACTGTTCGACCCTGGCCGGCACGCGCGTTTTGTCGATGGCCTGCTCAAGGCGGCGGCCGGCGTCGTGGGGATTGTCCTGGGGCGCTTCGTCATCACGTGGGTAAGCCGCGCCGCCGAGCGGCGCTAGAGCATTCCAGCCGGCTCGGGCGGGTAGTGTTGCGACCTCATGCACGTCGTATTCAGAGGGCTCGCCGCAAGGATTTCCGCATAAGCTGCGGTCGAACGATGGACGATCCCGGAAGCCGATGGCCAAGAAGTTCGCCTTTCTCCTGGTGCGCGATTTCACGCTCTCGCCGCTGTCGCTGTTCATCGACACGCTGCGGCTCGCCGGCGACGAGGGCGACCGCAGCCGCCGGGTCGAGTTCGACTGGGAGATCGTTGGCGAGCGCGGCCTGCCGATCCGCGCCAGCTGTGGCGTCGAATTGCTGCCGACCAAGGCGATCGGCAATCCGGAGGATTTCGACAATGTCGTGGTGGTCGGCGGCCTGCTCGACACCAGCCGCAGGCTGAGTTCGGAAAAGGAGGCGTTCCTGATGCGCGCCGCCGAAAAGGGCGTGCCGCTGACCGCCCTCTGCACCGGCAGCTTCGTTTTGGCGCGCTACGGATTGCTCGACGGTTACAGCGCCGCGGTCAGCTGGTTCCACATCAAGGATTTCCGCGCCGAGTTCCCCGATGTGAGCGCCCATGCCGACAGCCTCTATTCCGTCGATCGCGGCCGCGCCACCTGCGCTGGCGGCACCGGTGCCGCCGACCTCGCCGGCTATTTCGTCTCGCAATTCATCGGCCAGAAGGCGGCCGAGAAGGCGGCCAAGATCCTGGTGCTCGACCGCATCCGCTCCAGCCGCGACGTGCAGCCGGTCGGCGACCTCTTCCCCGCGGCCGCGAGCCGCGCGGTGAAGCGGGCGCTGCTCCTGATGGAGAGCAACCTGCAGGAGACGCTCTCGGTCGCCGAGATCGCCGCCAGAATGAACTGCTCGCGCCGCCAGCTTGAGCGCCTGTTCGGCGCCGAGCTCGGCATCGGCCCGATGGCCGCCTACCTGGCGCTGCGGGTGCACTACGCAAAGTCGCTGCTGGAAGGCAGCGACCTCGCCATCGGCGAGATCGCCTATCGCTGCGGCTTCCCCAATGC
>NZ_RZRY01000077.1:0-15262 GCF_003998035.1 Mesorhizobium sp. M2A.F.Ca.ET.039.01.1.1
TCCCCACCGATGATGGCGTTCGAGCCAGGGGAACTGCGGCAGCTGTTGGAGGATGAACCCGCTTCCCCACCGATGATGGCGTTCGAGCCAGGGGAACTGCGGCAACTGTTGGAAGACGAGCCTGCCTCCCCACCAATGATGGCGTTCGAGCCAGGGGAACTGCGGCAACTGTTGAATGATGAGCCTGCCTCCACTTGGGCACAAATCAATTCGACCCCACATGCGCGAGCGGACGGTGTTCATCAGCCAGCCCAGGCGCCCTGGCTCCCTGAACGCAGAAGATAACTTTGCGGAGGAGCGGTCACGCAACTGTCGGCGGCGCCGGGCCTCAGGGTGAATGGAGAGGATGGTGTCGCGTGAAGGCGCAACACGCGTGCTGACCGACCTGCATAGTAGGAAGTCGTTCATTGCTCCCAAATCGTATGTGAGGAACATTCCTGTCCCGGCTGCACCGCGCGATGCTAGGTCGCGTTGTTCAGCGGGCCAAGCCGATGACACCTACGAAGCTACTGATCGGGCAGATCGCCGTTGTGTGCGCAATTGTCATTATCGGCGTATGGACGGCAACCCAATGGTGCGCTCAAATGCTGACCTACCAGACGCCTCTCGGCGCACCATGGTTTCTCTTCGCCGGCTGGCCAATCTACAAGCCGTGGAAGCTGTTTGAATGGTGGTTCCACTTCGATGCTTATGCGCCGGAGGTCTTCGACAAAGCCGGTACGCTTGCAGGCGCCAGCGGATTCCTGGGCTGTGCCGCCGCAATCGCAGGCTCGCTTTTGCGCGCGCGACAGCGCGGGTCGGTTACGACCTATGGGTCTTCACGGTGGGCCACGACTCATGAGGTCGAGACGGCAGGGTTGTTACGGCCGGCGGGCGTTTTCCTCGGTAGGCTGAACGATCGCTATCTGCGCCATGACGGCCCGGAGCACGTCATGGCATTTGCGCCGACGCGTTCGGGCAAGGGCGTGGGGCTGGTTGTTCCAACGCTACTTTCCTGGACCGGGTCTGCCATCATTCATGATATAAAAGGCGAAAATTGGCAGTTGACCTCCGGCTGGCGGTCGAAATTCTCGTACTGCCTTCTGTTCAATCCGACCGACCCGAGATCGGCACGCTACAACCCGCTGCTGGAGGTGCGCAAAGGCCCAGATGAGATCCGGGACGTTCAAAACATCGCCGACATCCTCGTCGATCCCGAGGGCGCGCTGGAGCGACGGAATCACTGGGAGAAGACCAGCCATTCACTCCTAGTTGGCGCCATTTTGCACGTGCTCTACGCTGAAGAGGACAAGACGCTAGCCCGCGTCGCCACCTTCCTGTCGGACCCGCAACGCTCGTTTGCCGCAACGCTACGGCGGATGATGACGACAAACCATCTCGGGACGGGGCATAACCCTCAGGTCCATCCCGTAGTGGCCTCGGCGGCTCGCGAACTCCTGAACAAGTCGGAAAACGAGCGCTCAGGCGTCCTCTCGACCGCCATGTCCTTTCTTGGGCTTTATCGTGATCCAACGGTCGCGGCGGCCACTTCGTCCTGCGACTGGCGCATCGCTGACCTAGTGGATGGAGAGCGACCGCTGTCGCTCTATCTGGTCGTGCCGCCTTCGGATATCTCGCGCACCAAGCCTTTGGTGCGACTGATCTTGAACCAGATCGGCAGGCGGTTGACGGAGCGTCTGGAGGGGGACCCGAAGAAGAGCCGTAAGCATCAGCTGCTCATGATGCTGGACGAGTTTCCGGCGCTCGGTCGCCTCGACTTCTTCGAAACGGCGCTCGCCTTCATGGCAGGTTATGGCATTCGCTCCTATCTGATCGCACAATCTTTGAACCAGGTTTCAAAGGCCTATGGCGAGAACAATGCTATTCTCGACAATTGCCACGTGCGAATTGCCTTTTCCTCCAATGACGAACGCACGGCCAAGCGCATCTCGGATGCCCTCGGCACCGCAACCGAACTTAGGTCGATGCGCAACTATGCGGGCCATCGGCTTGCGCCCTGGCTTTCACATGTCATGGTGAGCCGCCAGGAAACCGCGCGCCCGCTCCTGACGCCAGGCGAGGTGATGCAATTGCCGCCGTCAGACGAATTGGTCCTGGTTTCTGGGTTGCCGCCGATCCGCGCCAAGAAGCTGCGCTATTATCAGGATCAGAATTTCACAGATCGGGTGCTGCCTGCGCCGGTGCTGCACGACGGACCCTATGCGGACTGCCCTGCATCACGCCCGGACGGCTGGACTGGACAAGTGTGCAGCGTCGATAGCCGACTTGCTGCGGACGAGGAAAGCGCCGACGCGCCAGTTGAAGACGAGGGAGGCGTTCAGCAGCAACGCCATCCAAGCCTGCCCGAAGAAGACGTTGTTGTCTCTCAAGAGCCCGATCAGGCCGATCTGTACAAGCCCGCAGACGATGACAGCGAAGCGCTCGCGGACAAGCGTGTCATGGATCGGATTTCCACTGCGGCCCGCGCCTACGGTATCAACGAGGGCAGGGGCGACGATGTCATTCCCGGCTTCTGAAGTCCGCTGAGTTGCAGAGCGCACCTCAGCGTAGATAACGGCCATAAGCAATTTTGAGCGTCTGGCCGATGCTTCTCCCGTCGCCGGCGCAACGCCGGGCCGTCGGAACGAGCCGCATGAAGCCGCACCGCATTCGCCATCAGTTTCTGCTTGAGCCGGAGCTCAGCGAGAAACTGGACAACCTCAGTCGCGATCCGTCAACGACCAAATCAGCGATCGTGGCGAAGGCGATCGAGGCGTTCATCGAGCGGCGTGGCGAGAGCGAGTTCGATCGGCGCTACGGCGTAAGGCTTGACCGGCTCTCCCGCGATCTTGCCCACGTCAGGCGCGATTCCGAGGTGATCCTGGAGAGCCTGGCGCTCTTCATCCGCTTTTCGATCACCCTTCACGCCCACACGCCGGTCCCGGATCGGGCAACGCAGGCTATTGCCCAAGAGCGTTTCGAGAAATTCGTTGAGAAGGTCGGCCGCCAGATCGCTTCCGGCAAAAAGTCGCTTAGCAAAGACAATGGTGGGGGAGGGGAAGGATGAGCTCTCATCCCGAGGCCGACCACCGGCGGCGTGTCATGCTGCGCACCGCCATGGGTCCGGCAATCACCGAAGCCCTGGCCGATCCGTCCGTCATCGAGGTGATGGTCAATCCCGACGGCGCGCTGCGACTCGACCGGTTAGGCGAAGGTCGGGTCGATACCGACGTTCACATGCACCCGTCCGAGGCAGAACGTATCATCCGCCTGGTTGCTTCGCACGTGCGCGCCGAGGCGCACGCCGACAACCCGATCGTCAGTGCCGAATTGCCGTCTGGCGAACGCTTCGAAGGCCTGCTGCCACCTGTGGTGTTGGCGCCATGTTTTGCCATCCGCAAGCCCGCCGCGAAAGTCTACACCCTGGCCGACTATGTTGCCGAACGCATCATGCTGCCGCTGCAGGCCGATGCGCTGAAAAAGGCCGTCCGCGAGCGGCGCAACATGCTGATCGCCGGCGGCACTTCCTCGGGGAAGACAACACTCGCCAACGCTCTGCTGGCTGAAGTCGCCGAATGCGACGATCGGGTGATCCTGATCGAGGACACACGCGAACTGCAGTGCGCGGCCAGGGACTGCGTTGCCCTGAGAACAAGGCGGGGCTCGGTCACCCTTGCCGATCTCGTGCGCTCGACGCTGAGGCTCAGGCCGGACCGCATCATCGTGGGCGAGGTGAGGGGCGCGGAAGCGCTCGACATGCTGAAGGCATGGAACACCGGGCACCCAGGCGGCATCGCTACCGTACACGCCAATTCCGCGCGCTCGGCTCTCTATCGCATTGAGCAACTCGCCCAGGAAGCGGTGGTCACCGTTCCCCGCCGGCTCATCGCTGAGGCGATAGATCTGATCGTCTTCATAGCGGGACGCGGCTCGTCGCGCCACATCGACGCAATCGCCGAGGTCACCGGTCTCGACGGCAGCGGCGATTACGCCGTTGCCCCGCTCACGCTTTCGCAACTCCAGCAGCTTTGAAAGGCCTTCCTCATGCGCAAGAAGCTTCGCTTTCTTTCGTCCACAGCGCTCGCGTTTCTTAACACGGCCCCGGTTTATGCCGCCGGCTCCGGCATGCCGTGGGAGCAGCCGCTGCAGCAGATCCTGGAGTCCGTGCAGGGACCGGTCGCCAAGATCGTTGCGGTGATCATCATTATCACCACCGGCCTGACGCTTGCCTTCGGCGACACCGCCGGTGGTTTTCGGCGCCTGATTCAGATCGTCTTCGGTCTGTCAATCGCCTTCGCGGCATCGAGCTTCTTCCTCTCCTTCTTCTCCTTCGGTGGTGGGGCGCTCGTCTGATGGCCGCCGGGGAGCAGCATATCGAGGGCTTCGCAGTACCGGTCCACCGGGCGCTGACCGAGCCGATCCTGCTCGGCGGGGCTCCGCGCGCGGTGGCGATCCTCAACGGTACAGTGGCCGCGGCCATTGGCTTCGGCTTGCAGCAATGGATTGCTGGTCTGGTGCTTTGGATCGCAGGCCACTCGTTAGCGGTGTTTGCCGCAAGACGCGATCCGGACTTCGCCAGCGTGCTTGTGCGCCACCTACGTCTGAAGGGGTGGCTTGCATGCTGAACCTTTCGGAATATCGAAGCAAAGCCGACCGGCTTGCCGACCATCTACCCTGGGCTGCCTTGGTGGCGCCCGGCATCGTGCTCAACAAGGACGGCAGCTTTCAGCGGACGTTGCGGTTCCGCGGCCCGGATCTCGAAAGTGCGACGGAGGCTGAACTCGTCGGCATTTGCGCCCGGGCGAACAATGCTCTCAGACGCCTTGGCTCTGGCTGGGCATTGTTCTTTGAGGCCGAGCGCACAGAAGCGCTGGGCTATCCGAACTCGCATTTTCCTGACGCCGCGTCGTGGCTGGTCGACGAAGAACGCCGCGCTGCTTTCGAGGGGAAGGTAGCGCACTACGAGAGCCGCTATCATCTGACCTTGGTGTTTATGCCACCGCCGGACGCCCAGGCGCGCGCAGAAAGCGCGCTCGTCGACTCTCATTATTCCCGAGGAGAAAGAGACTGGCGCCAGGATCTGGCGAGGTTCCGTGACGAGACCAACCGCGTGCTCGATCTCTTCTCGGGTTTCATGTCCGAAGTACGCGTCCTCGATGATGCTCAGACGTTGACCTACCTCCACGGCACGATTTCGCCTCGTCGCCATCCTATCATGGCCCCGGAAACGCCGATATATCTGGATGCAATCCTGGTCGATGCGCCGCTTACCGGTGGCCTGGAGCCGATGCTGGGTGAGCAGCATCTTCGCACACTGACCATCCTCGGCTTTCCGAACCTCACCCGGCCCGGAATCCTCGATACCCTCAATCATCAGGATTTCGCCTATCGCTGGATGACGCGCTTCATTCCGCTCGAGAAAACGGAAGCCACGAAGACGCTGACGCGATTGCGCCGGCAGTGGTTTGCCAAGCGCAAATCGATCGTGGCAATCCTACGCGAGGTCATTACCAACGAGCCGGTCCCGCTTGTCGATAACGATGCCGACAACAAGGCGCTCGATGCCGACGAAGCCCTTCAGGCATTGGGCGGTGATCATGTGAGTTTCGGCTATCTCACCACCACCGTGACGGTGTGGGGCGAGGATCGCCAAGCCGCTGCAGAGAAGCTTCGCGCGGTCGAGCGCATCATCAATGGGCTCGGCTTCACCACGATCCGAGAAGGCGTCAATGCGGTCGAGGCTTGGCTCGGCTCATTGCCTGGCCATGTCTACGCTAACGTTCGCCAACCGCTCGTTCATACATTGAACCTTGCCCATCTCATGCCGCTGTCGTCGGTTTGGGCCGGTCCTGCGACAAACGAGCATCTCGCGAAAGTCACCCAAACCGAAGCGCCACCGCTTTTCGTTGCCGAGACCAGTGGGTCGACACCGTTTCGGCTTTCCACCCACGTCGAAGATGTCGGCCACATGCTGGTTGTTGGTCCGACCGGCGCCGGCAAGTCGGTTCTGCTTGCTCTGATTGCTCTGCAGTTCAGGCGCTATGCCGGCGCCCAGGTTTATGTCTTCGACAAAGGCAATTCGGCCCGTGCTGCAACACTTGCCATGGGTGGAGAACACCACGCGCTAGGAGCGGACGGTTCCCTTGCCTTTCAGCCACTGCGCAGCATCAACGACCAGGCTAGCCGAAGCTGGGCGGCCGAATGGATCGCCAGCCTTGTTGCCCACGAGAACGTCACCGTCACGCCGGAGGTGAAGGAGGCTATTTGGTCAGCGCTGGCCAGCCTTGCCACCGCGCCGGCGCAGGAACGCACACTGACCGGTCTTTCGGTCCTGCTTCAATCCAATGCGCTGAAGACCGCATTGATGCCCTACACGCTCGACGGTCCCTTCGGCCGCCTGCTCGATGCCGATCATGATGGGCTGGCCTTGTCGGATGTGCAGTGTTTCGAGACCGAGGAGTTAATGCACAGCCAAGGCGCTTTGCTGCCGGTGCTTACCTATCTGTTCCAGCGACTTGAGGAACGGTTCGACGGACGGCCCACGCTGATCATGCTCGACGAGGCGTGGGTCTATCTCGACAATCCGCTGTTCGCCGCCCGCATCCGCGAATGGCTGAAGGTGCTGCGAAAGAAGAACGTGTCGGTTGTCTTCGCTACGCAGTCGCTGGCTGATATCGCGGGCTCTGGCATAGCGCCGGCAATCATCGAAAGCTGCCCGCAGCGCATTTTCCTTCCCAATGATCGTGCCGTGGAACCCCAGGCGCGCACAGCCTACGAGCGCTTCGGTTTAAGCGAGCGGCAGATCGAATTGATCGCCCGCGCCACGCCGAAGCGTCAGTATTATCTGCAATCGCGCCGCGGCAACCGTCTGTTCGAGCTCGAGCTTGGCCCCATCGCTCTTGCGCTTTGCGGTGCTTCCGATCCGGCCACGCAGACTCTGATCGACAGGATCATGTCCGAAGACGGGCAAGGCAGCTTTGCCTCGCAGTTCCTGATCGCGCGCGGCCTCGATTGGGCCGGCGAACTTCTCAAGCAATTCCCTCAACCAGACAAGGAGCAATTCTCATGATGCGGCGACGCCTTCTCTCCGGCCTGATCACCGTTTCCCTGATCGCCAAGCCTATGGCCGACTATGTGCAGCCCGCGTACGCCCTTATCGTGTTCGATCCGTCCAATTATGCGCAGAACGTGCTGACGGCCGCGCGCGCATTGGAGCAGATCAACAACCAAATCCAGTCGCTGCAGAATCAGGCGACCATGCTGCAGAACATGGCGCGCAATCTTCAGCGTCTGGATTTCTCTTCCGTTGGCCAACTCACCGGTTCGCTCCATCGCATCGACGGCTTGATGGACCAGGCGAGTGGCCTCAGCTTTGATCTGGGCAAGCTTCAAGACCAGTGGCGCAGCCAATATCCGGAAAGCTACGACGCCACGATCAAAGTCAGCGATGTGGCGAGTGCTGCGCGGGAGCGTTGGCAAACCGCCATGCAGGCGTTCCGCCAGACCATGGGTGTCCAGTCGCAAATCGTCGAGAACGTCCGCGCCGACGGCGATCTGCTCGCCGATCTCGTCAACCGCAGCCAAGGGGCGGCCGGTGCGCTTCAGGCAAGCCAGGCCACCAACCAGCTGATGGCGCTTTCGACAAAACAGCAGATGCAGATCCAGACGCTGCTCGCAACGCAGTTTCGAGCTGAGGCCGAGGATGCCGCCCGCAAGGCCCAGTCAGACGAAGCCGCCCGCGAGATGACGAAGCGGTTCTTGGGTACCGGCTCGGCTTATCCCGGCAATTAATCACGAGTTCATCACGACGAGAAAGGCAGCGGCATGAACGACCTTGGCGTCATCGATCGCTTCATGGAGACCTTCATCCGCTACATCGACAGCGGGTTCGGTCTGCTATCGGGCGACCTCGCCTTCCTCACTACCATTCTGATCGGCATTGACATCACACTTGCCGGCCTGGCGTGGGCGCTCGGCGACGAAACCAGCGTTCTCGGCCGGCTTGTCCGCAAGGTGCTCTATGTTGGCGTCTTCGCCTTCATTCTGAACAATTTCAAGAACCTCGCCGATATCGTTTATCGTTCTTTTGCCGGTCTCGGGATTAAGGCGTCGGCCGGCAATCTGTCGGCAGACAATCTCTTGCGCCCGGGCCGCATTGCCGCGACCGGTTTCGAAGGTGCTTGGCCAATGCTTGACCAAGCCAGTCAGCTCCTGGGCTTCCCGGAAATCTTCGGCAACGCACTGACCATCTTCGTGCTGCTGATGGCCTGGTTCCTGGTTATCATCGCCTTCTTCATCCTTTCCATCCAGCTTTTCATCACCATCCTAGAGTTCAAGCTCACCACGCTGGCAGGTTTTGTTTTGGTTCCATTCGCACTTTGGAACCGTTCAGCGTTCCTGGCCGAACGCGTGCTCGGCCATGTTATCTCGTCAGGCATCAAGGTGATGGTGCTCGCCGTCATTGTCGGTATCGGCTCCACGCTCTTCGGGGAGTTCGCTTCCGCATTGCAAGGCAAGGAGCCGGATCTTGCCGGTGCCATGTCCCAGGTACTGGGCGCACTGGCACTGCTTGGCCTTGGCATTTTTGGGCCGGGGATCGCGTCGGGTCTTGTCTCAGGCGCACCGCAGCTTGGGGCGGGCGCCGCCCTCGGCACGACCGCGGCGGCAGCGGGTGTATCACTCGTTGCTGGAGGCACAGCATTTGCTGGCGCGCGTATGGCAACCAGCGGCGGTCTCGCCGCCATCCGAGCCGGCACAACAATGGGATCGGCTGCTTCCACGTCATGGCAGATCGGGCGCGCAACCTCGCCCGACGCTGGCCTCTCCGGTGTGGCTGCTGGAATGCATGGTGTAACCAGTGCAGCTGGCGGCGCCGCTATACGCATAGCGCGATCCGCCACTGCAAGTGTTGGGCGCAACGCCGATGCCGGGCGCGATGCCGCGTGGACCGCGACCGGCGGCGCGCCGACAGCGTCAATGACCGAACGCTCTGCCGGTTCGGCCACTGTTTCGGCGCCGACGTGGGCAAGGCGCCTACGTTCTGAACAGACCGCCCGGGCAAATCGCCACGCTGCCATGCAAGCTGTCCGAGACGGAGACCGGCCGGGAGGCAGCGCCAACCCCTCTCTCAACGACAAGGATGACTAGATGCTCTTCAAGCGACCCGTGCACCGTTACGGCAAAACACCCGAACCGGTCACGCCGTATCAAAAAGCCGCCCAACTGTGGGACGAGCGCATCGGCTCATCTCGACTGCAGGCCAGGAACTGGCGGATCATGGCCCTTGGCTGCCTGGCCTTGGCGACCGGGCTTTCCGGCGGACTCGTATGGCAGTCGATGCAAAGCCGTGTCGTGCCTTATGTCGTCGAGGTCGATGGCTTCGGCGAGACGCGCGCCGTCGCGCCGGCGGTCCGGAATTATGAGCCCTCGGATGCTCAGATCGCCTGGCATCTCGGCCGCTTCATCCAGAATGTCCGTTCCGTTTCCACCGATCCGGTTTTGGTTCGGCAGAACTGGTTGGCAGCGTACGACTTTGCTAGCGATCGCGCAGCGCTCTTCCTCAACGAATACGCCAAGGCGAACGACCCCTTCGGTCAGATCGGAACGCGCAGTGTTTCGGTACAGGTCACCAGCGTGGTCAGAGCCTCCGAAAGTTCATTCCAGGTCAAATGGACCGAGCAGGTGTTTGAGCGCGGAAGCCTTGCCAGCACGATGCGCTGGACTGCGATCCTCACGATCGTGATCCGCTCGCCAAGCAATACGGATCAGCTGCGCAAGAATCCGCTCGGCGTCTTCATCAATGCCATTGACTGGTCACGCGAGCTCGACAGCGCCGTCCCAGCCCCCCTTTCTCCGACGGAGTCCACCAATGAAAGGTAAAATGTCACCGATTCGTGCCGTGCTGATCCTATCGGTGTCGGCAGCGGTCGTTTCCGCTTGTGCATCGAAGAAGGTGCCGCCGCCTGAGATTTCCTATGACGCTGCCGACTTCAAACCGGCCGCGATCGAAAAAGCGCCGGAGAGGCCGATTAGAATTGTCGAGGTGCCAAAACCACTGCCGCTGCCTGGCCAAATGCAGCCCGAGCCCGGCAAGGCCGAGGACAAGCGCCCTCCTGAAGAACGCGTCGCTGATGCCAACAAAGCCGCGACCCAGCAACCCACCAAGTACGGGTATGTTAATGCAGTGCAAGTCTACCCCTTCACCGATGGCGCGCTTTATCAACTCTATGCCGCGCCGGAGCGCGTGACCGACATCGCTCTGCAGCCGGGCGAGAAACTAACCGCCGTGTCGGCTGGCGACACCGTGCGCTGGGTCATTGGCGATACCGCAAGCGGCACCGGTGACAATCAGCGCACCCATGTTCTGGTAAAACCCTTCGCGCCGGGTCTTGCCACCAATGTCGTCATTACGACGGACCGGCGGACCTATCATTTGCAGCTTCAAAGCACCGAGAAGACCGCAATGGCGGCAATCTCCTGGACCTACAGCCAAGACCAGATCATCGCGCTTCGCCAGCGCAATGCTCAAGCCGAGGCAGTTACACCGGTCGCGTCGAACATCGCGCTCGAAAACCTTCGCTTTCGCTACTCAATCAGTGGCGACACACCGCCCTGGAGACCGACGCGAGCCTTCGACGACGGCAGCAAGGTCTATATTGAGTTCCCTCGTCGCATAGATCAGGGCGAGGCGCCACCACTCTTCATCGTCGGCGCAGATGGGAGCAGCGAGCTCGTCAACTATCGCGTGCGCGGCAACTATTACATCGTCGATCGGCTCTTCGCCGCGGCCGAACTTCGCCTCGGCACCAAGCGGCAGCAGGTGATCCGCATCAGCAGGATTGACGGCAGGCAACCGCAACGGCGGATCTCGCTCTTTCGCGGCAGCCGGCGAGGTGAGGGCTCATGATCGAAAATTCCCGCTCTGGCATCCCGCCGAAACTGGATCCCGAGGAACTGCAGCTTCGGGCCTCTCCCCGCCGCGTGGTGCGGTTCAGGCGCGGTGTGATCATCGCTATCGCAGCGCTCGGATCCGGCGCTGTCTTCGGCGTTACCATGATCGCCCTCCAGGGGCCGGCCCTTCGCATCAGGGATCAGGCGGAAGATCTCTACAACACTGAGCGCAAACCAACCGCCGAGGGACTCGATACGCTTCCCCATGACTATTCCGGCATGAAGCCAAAGCCTCCCGTCCTTGGGCTACCTTTGCCGGGCGACCTCGGCCGCCCCATCCTCGAGCGGCAGCGCCAGCTCGGCATCGTGCCGGGCCAAGACATCTCGGCCGAGGAGCAGCGTCTAGCGCAGCAGGCGATCGAAGCGCGTGAATCGCGGGTGCTTTTCCGCGTCGAAAATCGAGCTCAACAGACAGATGTCGGAGAGAGCGTGCAAACTGCTCAGCATCCATTTGAGGCGCTTCCCCAATCCGAAGCAGGACGCGCGTCAGCCTCGGTGGCGGCGGCGGAAGGCGACCAGAACAATCAGCAGCGAAAGCTTGATTTTCTCAGCCAGCGGAGCACTGGCGGGATCTACAATCCGCATGCGCTTCAGACGCCGATCTCGCCATATCAACTGATGGCTGGCAGCGTGATTGCCGCCAGCCTGATCACCGGCATCAATTCCGATTTGCCGGGCCTTGTCGTCGCGCAAGTCACCGAAAATGTGCACGACACGGTCACGGGCAACATATTGCTGATTCCGCAGGGCTCACGTCTTATCGGCGTCTACGACAGCGTCGTCGCGTTCGGGCAAAAGCGAGCGCTGCTGGTCTGGCAGCGCATTCTGCTGCCCGACGGCTCGTCGGCCGAAATCGACAATCTGCCCGCGAGCGACACCGCCGGCTACGCAGGGCTGGAAGACAAAGTCGATTTCCACACTTGGCAGATGATCAAGGGAGTGGCGCTTGCCACATTGCTCGGTGTCGGCACAGAATTCAGCCTCGGCGAAAACGAGAGCGATCTGGTCAAGGCGATCCGGGAATCAGCCCAGCAGAACGCCAGTCGAGCCGGCCAGCGCATCACCGAAAAAAACCTCAATATCCAGCCCACCATCGTCGTCCGCCCAGGTTGGCCACTGCGCGTCATCGTGCACAAGGACATCGTGCTGCGGCCATACGCCAGTTGAGCAGGAGTTATCATGGCTGACCTGAAACTTGGAAAACTTCCGGACCGAACAGCTTCGAAGATCACCATTACCGTCAGCGCGGAGCTGAGCCAAACACTCAAGGAGTATGCTGCACTTTACCGTCAGACCTATGGTCAGTCTGAAACCGTGGCAGAACTCATCCCTTTCATGCTGGCGGCGTTTCTGGAAGGCGACCGAGCCTTTGCCAGGGCCAGAAAAGAACGTCTGCCGACGGAGCTTGCCGGAAAATCGTGACTCCTCCGCTAGGGCAGCTGGAACATTGCCTAGCTGTCGCGACCTACCTGCTCCTCGCGAAGCATAGGATCAAACCCCTTGGAATGTAGGTATGCGCAAGAGAGGATGTGGAAGGAGATACCGCGCAACAGCCTAAGTTTGCATTTTCGATTTGATGCGGTAGTCGCCTATGAGCGGTCAAAACGAACGCAGCTGGTTCGCCGATCGACCAAACGGCGAGCGCACTGTGCTTTGCTCAGACCGCCACCGAGTGCCTCGCCGTTCCCCCTTTGAAATATGTATCGAACTTGGCCGCGATGGTTCGAATGAAGGGGCGACTTTCAGTCCGTACGAGGAAACTGTCACCATCGAATTCAAGCGCTCGGGCAGGATCGTGGAGTGCGATGGACCTCGAGCGATGAAGGAGCTGCTCGCCGGCTTTGCCGAACCGCTCCACCAGATCGACTGCCGAGAAGGCAAAATCACACATCAGCCGCTCGATGATCCAGCCACGGACGCGATCGTCGTCGGAAAGGGCAACGCCGCGGACGGCAGCCAACCCGCCATCCGCAACCATGCGCCCGTACCCGGCAGTCGAAGCCATGTTTTGCACGTAGCCTTGGCGAAAACGACCGATGGACGAAGGGCCAAGTCCGATCAGTGTCGGGCAGCGATCCTCAGTGTAGCCCTGAAAATTGCGATGCAAAACCCCTGCGCGGGCCGCTATGGCCAGCGCATCGTCGGGCTTCGCGAAATGATCGAGTCCTATTGCCTCATATCCCTTGGCGACAATTGCCCGCGCCGCGAGTTGAGATTGGGCGAAACGCTCAGTGGGACTCGGCAGCCATGCCTCGTCGATCATCGTCTGATGCTTCTTGAACCAGGGCACATGTGCGTAGCCGAACAGGGCCATCCGGTCTGGCTCCAAGGTCAGTGCCTGCGCCACCGTGGAACAGATCGTCTCGCGTGTCTGATTCGGGAGCCCGTAGAGCAGGTCCAGATTGACCGATTCGACGCCCCGCGAACGAACCCCGTCGACGACTGCCTTGGTCTGCAAAAAACTCTGCTCACGATTAATTGCTTTTTGCACTTGCGGATCGAAATCCTGCACGCCGAGGCTCGCCCGGGTTACGCCGATTTGAGCAAGTGCATCAAGGCGCGCCTTGTCCATGTCGTTGGTTTCGATTTCGATGCTGACCGTAGCATCCGGGAGAAAGTCGAAGCTGTCCCGCAAGGCCGCTCCAAGAGCAACCATATCATCGGGCCTCAGAATAGTTGGCGAACCGCCACCGAAGTGGATTGCACGGACATGTGCCTTGCCGCTCAGCAGACCGGCAATCGTGACGATTTCGGCATTCAGCGAGCGCAGATAAGCGGCCACCGGCTCATATTGGTGCGTCTGCTTGGTGTGGCAGGCGCAGAACCAGCAGAGCTTGTCGCAGTAAGGAATGTGCAGGTACAGCGAGATTTCGTCGCCGCTTTCCAGCGTCTCCAACCAGCCACGGTAAATGGCAGCATCGATCCCCGAATGGAAATGCGGCGCCGTCGGATAGCTGGTGTAGCGTGGGACGTTCTCGCTGAGTTTGACAGCTATTTCCGATTGCATCTCGCGTTCACCGTGTTGCCCGCCGGAACACTGCACGCATCGCTGAAGCAGACCCTGATCTCGATCAGCCGCGCTCATGGACAAACCGCCGCAGGATTTCTCTACCCTGGATGGGTATCCTGCCGGCAGTTAGGATCGGGTAAGGCGAACGCATGACCTTTCGGCAAGACATTCATAGTTCCGGCATTCCTGTTCTTTGCTTCCCTTGCGAGGCACGGCGTCGCGGTGTCTGCGGTGCGCTCGATCCAGACAATTTGGTTGGGCTCGCCAAGACTTGCTCGCGTCGCCGGATCGAGTCAGGAATGGAGTTGACCGGCGAGGCACAGAACGTCGACAGCTACTCCAACGTGCTTTCAGGCGTTGTAAAGCTATCAAAGAGCCTGTCGGATGGGCGCCAGCAGATCGTCGGTCTCCAGTTTGCACCGGATTTTCTGGGACGTCCTTTCAAGGTGGAAAGCTCGATCAATGCGGAAGCGGCAACAGCAGTCACGCTGTGTTCGTTTCCGCGAGCGGCCGTCGAACGGATGATGAAGGCGTCACGGGAATTCGAGCATCGCCTGCTCAAACAGACGCTGAATGAACTCGATGAGGCGCGCGAGTGGATGGTGACGCTGGGGCGCAAGACAGCTCCGGAAAAGGTAGCGACTTTTCTCCTCATGATGGCCCGGAATATCGATTCCAGTCTCGATGCGGCTTCCGGGTCGGCGTCCTTCGATCTGCCGCTGACGCGTGTCGAAATGTCTGATTTCCTTGGAATCACCAACGAGACCGTGAGCCGCCAACTGACGCGATTGCGGGCTGACGGGGTGATTCGGATTGAGAACGCACGCCATGTGACGGTGGACAGCATAAGCCGTCTGGAGAAGCGCTGTGGCGGCGGACGCGAGCGGCCCTAAGCGGCGAGGCCATGTCGCATGACTCCGGGGCGGGCCGTGTTTGCCTTTTAATGCGATGTTGCCGCGCCTTCGACGAAGCGGCGTCACGGTCGAGACAAACAGCTTTCGGGCTTTGATAGGAACGTGACCAATCGCCAGGTGTGTTTCGGCACATACCGGCGAAGCATGGTCCTTAATCTGCCACGGCTCGGCGGAACGATCGCGTTCGTTTCCAATGGGATCCGAACAACGTTTGGCAGGGCATCGGCAATAGCATCCAACGCGCGCAGGGCCTCAGCTTTCGCCTCAGCGATCGCGTCTGCGCCCGCCCAACCCAGGGAACGCCTTCCATGAGGGGGGTGAGCCCGCGCTGCGTTCCTCGTTCATTCGCCACCTGCTGATTGCGCCGCCGACACAAAATCTTGCGGCCTGACATAGATCAGGGCGAGGG
>NZ_RZRY01000780.1:0-2682 GCF_003998035.1 Mesorhizobium sp. M2A.F.Ca.ET.039.01.1.1
CGGTTGCCGCCATGCCGATGGCCTGGATCTCGATCCGCGCGCCAGGCCGGCTGCAGCGCCTGCTCGAGGGCTGCAACTACATCGTCGGCGCGTTGCCGGGCGTGGTCATTGCGCTGGCGCTGGTGACGATCACCGTACGCGTCGCGCTGCCGCTCTACCAGACGCTGTTCACCATCCTGTTCGGCTATGCGCTGATGTTCCTGCCGCGCGCGCTGATAAGCCTGCGCGCTTCGATCGCGCAGGCTCCGGTGGAGTTGGAGCGTGCCGCTTCCAGCCTCGGCCGGCCGCCAGTCAAGGCACTGTGGGCGACAACCATCCGCCTGTCGGCGCCCGGCGCCGCGGCCGGCATGGCGATGGTGGCGCTCGGCATCACCAACGAGCTCACCGCCACCCAGATGCTGGCGCCCAACGGCACCCGCACCCTGGCGATGGCCTTCTGGTCCTACAGCAGCGAGATCGACTACGCCTCCGCCGCTCCTTACGCGTTGATCATGGTGGCGATGTCGCTGCCGATGACCTGGTGGCTCTACGTCCAGTCGAAGCGGATGGCCGGACGATGAGCTTTCTCGAACTGAGCGATGTCGCCAAGAACTATGGTCCGGTGACGGCGCTGGCCGGTGTCGACCTTCAGGTCGAAAGCGGCAGCCGCACCGCGATCGTCGGGCCGTCCGGCTGCGGCAAGACCACCTTGCTCAGGCTGATCGCCGGCTTCGAGGCGCCGGACCGCGGCCGCATCGCGCTTGACGGCAAGGTGCTCGCCAATGGCGACGCGGCCGTGCCGGCGCATCGCCGTGGGATCGGCGTGGTGGCCCAGGACGGTGCCCTGTTCCCGCATCTCAGCATCGCCGACAATATCGGTTTCGGCATCGCGCGGAATGCCGACAAGCGGGCCGAGCATATCGTCGAGCTTGCCTATATCGTCGGGCTGGACAAGGCGGTCCTGAAACGCCGGCCGCATGAGCTTTCCGGCGGCCAGCAGCAGCGCGTCGCGCTTGCCCGCGCCATGGCGATGAAGCCGCGGCTGATGCTGCTCGACGAACCCTTCTCGGCGCTCGACACCGGGCTTCGCGCTTCGATGCGCAAAGCGGTGGCAGAGCTTCTGGAAGAGGCGGGCATCACCACCATCCTGGTCACGCACGACCAAGCCGAAGCGCTGTCCTTCGCCAGCCAGGTGGCGGTGATGCGCGACGGCCTGTTCTCGCAGGTCGGGACGCCGCGCGAGCTCTATTTCCAGCCCAAGGACAGGATGGTCGCCGAATTCCTTGGCGACGCCATCATCGTGCCCGCCAGGATCGCGGATGGCTTCGCAGTGTCGCGGCTCGGCCGCATCGCCGTCGATACGAAGGAACGGCGCGATGTCGCGCGCATCATGCTGCGGCCCGAGCAAATCCTGCTCAAGCTCACCTCCCGCGAAGGTATGTCGGGCACGCCGGACATGCTGTTCGGCGAGGTGACGGACTGCGAATTCGCGGGCGCCGTCTGCACCGTGGCGGTACGGCTGCTCAACAGCCCGGATCCGCCGGACGCGGCCGCCATCGGCAACACGCCGCTCGTCTTGCGCAGGACAGGCATGGACGCGCCGTCCATCGGCGAGATCGTGCGGCTGACCGTCACCGGCAAGGCGCACGTATTCGCTTAATCTCCGCCTTGAAATAATGCAATTCTGCATTATCTTCAGCAGCCGGAGGCTGCACCATGACGACATTGACAGTTACAGCGCGTGGCCAAGTCACGTTCCGGAAGGATGTGCTCAAGCACCTCCGCATCCAGCCCGGTGACAAGATCAGGCTTGATCTTCTACCTGGTGGCCGGGCGGAGCTGAAAGCCGACCAGGGCAAGGGCTCCTGGCAAGAGCTGAGCGGGATGCTCAAGGGCAAAACCAACGGCGCCCGGCTTTCGATCGAGGAGATCAACGATGCGATCGCCGACGCCGGCGCTTCGAGCGGGATGCGCGGAATCGAGCGCAAGTGAAGGTCAGCCTCGACACCAACGTGCTGTTGTGGCTCATTGTCGGGGACGACGAAGCGCAGCAGCAGACCGCAGCCGAGACCCTGGAAAGGGCCGAACTGGTCGCGATCAGCGTTCAAGCGCTCTGCGAGTTCGTTTGGGTGCTGGACAGAAGCTACCGGGTCGCGCGGCCCGACATATCAGCCTCGATCCGTCGCATCCTCGATATGCGCAACGTCGTAGCCAACCGACCAACGATCGAGGCTGGCCAGGCCGTGCTCGACGCCGGCGGAGATTTCGCCGACGGCGTGATAGCGTTCGACGGTCAGTGGCTCGGCGGCGAAACCTTCGTGTCCTTCGATAGAAAAGCGGCAAAGCTGGTCGAAGGACAGGGAACGCCCACACTGCTGCTCGAGTGATCTACCGCACGCGTTGTCCCGTCGCCGGCGACCAGAGCGGCCATTGCTCGAGAAAGTCGTGGCTGTGGATAACGACGCGCTGCCCGTCGATCAGGATGATCGAATAGGCGGGCGGCGCCTGCTCGACCATCTCGTCGCCGACCACGTCGAGCATGAAGCGGGCATGCAGGCCCCGTTGCACCGAGAACGGAATGCCGGCGACGGTGCCGGCGATGTCGCGGTGGACATGGCCGAAGAAGATGTAGCGGACATTGCCGTGGCGCGTCAGCACGTCGATGAGCCGCTGCGGCTGCTCGAGCCCGAGCGGGTCGAGCAG
>NZ_RZRY01000781.1:0-2679 GCF_003998035.1 Mesorhizobium sp. M2A.F.Ca.ET.039.01.1.1
CGCTTAGGGATCATTTGGCAGATGCGGCCGCGGGCCGCGAAAGGAAGTCCTCATGACACGCGAGGAATTCGAGAACAACCGTCGCCGCTTCGGCGACGACGTCAATGCCTGGCCGGCGGCCTTGAGAGGGCCGGCCCTGGCGTTCCTGGCGCTTGACGGCGATGCCGGCGCCGACGCGGCGCTCGACAGCCTCGTGCGGCAGGCCGCGCTGGTCGAGGGCGATGACCGCGCCTTGGCGCGCAAGGTGCCGGCGCGCATCGATCGCGGCGCGGCACGTCCTTCGCTGCTGCCGCGCTTCCTCGTCGCGCCGGCCGGCATCGCCGCTTGCGCCGCGGCCTTGCTTGTCACCGCGACAATCGCCGGTTACCAGGTGGCGCGTCTTCAGGACCAGTCGCAGGATTCCGAGCTCTTGGCGCTCGCCGCGGGCGCAAGACTGCCCGACGACGGTGGACCGCCTATCGCCGGCGATGCGGGCGAGGGAGACGCGCTATGACCGGTCGTTCATGGATCTGGGCGGTGGTACTGGTTGTGCTTGCCCTTTCGCTCGCGCTCAACTTCTTCTTCATCGGCTATGCCGCGCATGGCCTGCGCCAGGCGGCCGTCGCGCGCGGGCTGCTGGCGGAGGTCGCGGGCGCCTACTCGCCGGAGGTGCGCAAGGAGTTCCGCGCGGTCATGCGCGACAACCGCGGCCGCACGTTCGAGGCGCTGCGGCAGCTGCGCGCTGCGCGGGCCGACCTTGCGGCGGCCGAGCAGGCCCGACCCTTCGACGAAGCGGCGGTCAGGCAGGCGATGGCGGCGGTGCGCGCCGCTACTACAAACCTTCAGGCAACGGTGCAGGACTACCTGCTCGCCGCCATGAAGAACGTCAACGCCAAGCCGGCCGGGTGAGCCATCGCCCCACTCGCGGCACAATTGCCGTGACCTATTTCCGTGTCGGAACCATGATGGCGAACCAATGCGGCACGACCGGCTTGTCCTGATATTGCTCTGGCGCGAGCTGGTCCTCGGCCTGCGGGCGATGCGGTGCCGCGATCTCGCCTGGATCGGGCTCGGCGGCGGCGCGCTGCTGGCCTATGCGATCGCCGATATCGTGCTTGCCCTGCATGCCGCGGCGCCGAAATTGCGGGACGACCAGCTCCTGTGGACTCTTAGCCTGCCGCTCACCCTGGCCGTGCTCGGGGCGCTCACAGGCAACGCGGTCGCCAGGCTCTGCCTTGAACGCGCTTTCGCGCCCTTCCTCAAGGCGCTGCCGCTTGGCTCCAGACAGCGCCGCCACATGGCCGGCAGGGCGACGCTGGCGATCTTCGCGCCGCTGGGCGTCCTGGTTGCCGTTTTGGTCGGCTTCGCCTGCGCCGTCATCGGAAAGCCGTTGCCGGCGGCCTGGGGCCTGGGCGCGGCGGTCCTGTTTGCGCTGGGCTTCGGCACGGCCGCCCTTTGGCGTCTGCGGCGGCCACGTCTTCTCCTCGATGAGGCGGCGAGCGAGACGGCGCCGGTTGGAAGGCAGTGGCTGCGCCGCCTCGACCGAGCGCGCCCGCGCTGGCTTTCCAGCTGGGCCTGGAAACTGCCGGGCGGCCATTTGCGGCCGTCATGGAAGCTGGCCGCGGCCGGTCTGCCGCTCGCGGCCGCGGCCATCCTTGGCGCATGGGCAAGCCTTGCCGGCCGCACGGCCGGGCCGGCGGCGGTTGCGGGCCTGGCGGGCGGCATTCTCGTCTTCATGCTCAGCCTGCGCTGCCAGCCGCTCGGCTCGCCGGTCCTGCGCACGGCGCCCATCGGCTTCACGCGCGTGTGGCTGCGGCTGGTGCAGCTGCCGCTGCAATTGTCGCTCGCCTTCTTCCTGCTGCCGGCCGGCGCGGCGCTCGCCGCCGAGCCGTCGGCATGGGCCGTGCCGGTAGCGGGCGGGCTCTGGCTGCTGGTGCTGAACGGCGCCTATGCGGTGTTCGGCGCCTATTTCCTCAACGCGCCATTCGTTGCCATGTTGAGCTTCGCCAGCGCGCTCGCCTATGCCAGCTATGAAACGCTCGAATACGGACGCACCGTGCTGATCGGCCTGGCGGCGCTGGTGGTTTTCCTGTGGCACCGAACCCGACAGAGGTATCGCAATGGATGAAGTCGTCGCCGTCAGCGGCCTCAGCGCCGGCTATCGCGGGCGCGCCGTGGTGCGTGGCATCGATCTTTCGCTCCGCCGGGGCGATATAGTCGGCCTGCTCGGCGCCAATGGTTCGGGCAAGTCGACGCTCATCAGGGCGATCACCGGCCAGATCCCGTTGCTCGGCGGCAGCGTGACGATCGACGGCATCGCGCTTGCCACCGCGCCGGAGCGCGCCAAGGCCGGCTTCGGCCTCGCCATCGAGCCGCATGAATTGCCGGCGCCGCTGTCGGGACGCCAATATATCGAGCTCGTCGCCTCGATCCGCGGCTCCGCGCCCGGCGATCTGCCGAGTGCCGATCTGCCGGGCGCCGACCTTCTGGAGCGGCTCGAACTCGGCCGCTGGATGGATCGCCCGATCGCCGAATATTCGCTTGGCACGCGAGCCAAGGTCGCGATCCTCGCAGCGCTTCTCGGCCGGCCGCCGCTGCTGATTTTCGACGAGACGCTGAACGGCCTCGATCCGGTCGCCGCTTGGGAGGTGAAACGCGTGATCACCGCGCTTTGCGCGAGCGGCCGCCACGCCGTGATCG
>NZ_RZRY01000782.1:0-2676 GCF_003998035.1 Mesorhizobium sp. M2A.F.Ca.ET.039.01.1.1
CCTTGAAAGCGCGCGTGCCACCAGCAGCGCCGGCGCGACCGACAGCAGCG
Organism: Mesorhizobium sp. M2A.F.Ca.ET.039.01.1.1; assembly: GCF_003998035.1. NCBI lineage: Bacteria > Pseudomonadati > Pseudomonadota > Alphaproteobacteria > Hyphomicrobiales > Phyllobacteriaceae > Mesorhizobium > Mesorhizobium sp. M2A.F.Ca.ET.039.01.1.1. Next base: position 51 of record NZ_RZRY01000782.1, read on the forward strand.
TCGAGAGCAATGCTTGCCACAGCGTGAAGCGGGCCACGCGCAGGAGGTAGCCGTCGAAGGCGGCGGCAGCGCCGGAGAGGTCGTGCGCGCCTTCGAGGATGAGGCCAGCGAAGGCGCCGCCGATGAGCGCGGCGATGGCCGCGAGCGCGACGACACTGGCGGTGACGCGGGAGTCACGCGCGGAGTGCACGCCGCACCATGCGAGCTTCAGCTAGGCAACGCCGCGTTCCTTCGCGCCTCCCTCTGTCCTGCCGGCCATCTCCCCCTCTAGGGGGGAGATTGGCAGCGTCGACGCCCCGCTCGATCCTGCAACGTCGGAGATGGGCGAAAGCCGGCGTGACAGCCAATCTCCCCCCTTGAGGGGGAGATGTCCGGCAGGACAGAGAGGGGGGCCTTGGCGCAAGCATCGCAGCCTACTTGCTCATCACCGCCAGCCACTCATCCGCCCACGCCTTGCGGTTGGCGGCAACCTCCTCCGGGCTGAACAGCAGGGTCTTGGTCGGCTTGACCAGTTTGTCGAAGGCCGGGTTGAGCGGCTTGTCGGTCTTGCCGGCCGGGAACATCCAGTTGGTTTCCGGGATGACGTCCTGGAATTTCGGCCCGGTCATGAAGGCGATGAACTTTTGCGTCAGCGGGTTCTTGGCACCCGTCGTGGTGATGCCGGCAACCTCGATCTGCAGGTATTCGCCTTCCTCGAAGGACGCCGCCTGATAGCGCTCGGTGTTCTCGGCCACCATGTGATAGGCCGGCGAGGTGGTGTAGGAGAGCACCATCGGCGCCTCGCCCTTGGTGAACAGGCCATAGGCCTCGCTCCAACCCGGCGTCACCGTCAGCACTTTCGTCTTGAGCTTGGCCCAGGCCTCCGGCGCCTTGTCGCCATAGACAGACTTCACCCACAAGAGCAGGCCGAGGCCGGGCGTCGAGGTGCGCGGATCCTGGATGACGATCTTGTCGGTGCCGCTACCCTCGATCAGGTCCTTCAGGCTCTTCGGCGGGACTTTTAGCTTCTGCGTGTCATAGACGACGGCGAAATAGCCATAGTCGAACGGCACGAAAGTGTCGTCGCTCCAGCCGCCCGGCACGTTGATACCCGAGACGTCGCCATGCGGCGCGAACAGCCCGCTCGCCTTGGCGTCCGCGGTCAGGTTGGTGTCGAGGCCGAGGACGATGTCGGCCTTGGTGCCGGCGCCCTCGAGCTTGACGCGGTTGAGCAGCGCGACGCCATCGGCGACCGAGACGAATTCGAGATCGCAGCCACATTCGGCTTCGAATTCCTTCTTCACCGCCGGTCCGGGCCCCCAATCGGCAGTGAAGCTTTCATAGGTATAGACGGTGAGCTTGTCCTCGGCGACGGCAGGCGCAACACCGGCCAGAAGCGACAAAAGACCGGCTGCGAGAATAAGCTTGGACAATATCGCGCGCATCGGCGCCTCCTTCGTTCGAGTGACAAGGAATTGAGGCGCCGGATGGTCCGAAACGTCTAATCCCTCCGCCGGTACAAACCGGATCAGGTTCAGCGGGTTGGCTCGATTGCCTCTCAGCCGGATCACGTCCGGCACCCCGTTAGAGCGTCTCGACAGATAGGCCCGGCCGAAGCGGCGTGCAAGCGGAAGTTTGCCGGGCAGCTAATGTTCCGAGGCAGGAACCGAAGCGCGGCGCTTCCGGCTTCCGTTTCCCCCGGCGGGCTGGTAAGGGCGACGGCCATGGGCACATTCACCATCCTGCTTGGCGGCGAGCTTATCCGCACGCCCCGGCTCGAACGCCAGATCGCTGGTTCGCGCGTCATCGCCGCCGACGCCGGCATCGGCCATGCCCGCATGCTGGGCCTTGTCCCCGAGCTCTGGGTCGGCGATTTCGACTCGGTGCCGGCCAACCTGCCCGAAGATCTGGCTTCCGTCCCACAAAAAATCTTCCCGGCCGAGAAGGACATGACCGATGGCGAGCTTGCAATAGCGGAAGCGCTCCAGCGCGGCGCCACCAGCCTCGTGCTTGCCGGCGCCTTCGGCGGCAAGCGCGCCGACCATGCCTCCCTGCATCTGGCGCTCGCCGTGCGGCTGGCAGAAGCGGGCACGACCGTGTTGCTGACGAGCGGCGCACAGGAAGGCGTTCCCATCCTGCCTGGCAAAGCCAGTTTCGACTATGCGGACAGCACCCTGTTTTCGGTGCTCGGCTTCTCCGACCTGTCCGGCCTGACGGTCACCGGCGCCAAATGGCCGCTCGACCGCGTCGAGGTGGCGTTCGGCTCCTCGCTCACTATATCAAACGAGGTCAAAGGGCGGCTTGGCATCGCGCTGGAGCGCGGCCGGGCGCTGCTTCTGGCCCACCCCTATCCTCTTCCCGAAAGCTGACATTCCAGATATGGCGCCGCCACTTCTCAACCTCGACGGCATTAAACTGACCTTCGGCGGCACCCCGCTGCTCGACGGTGCTGCGCTCAGCGCTTCCGCCGGCGAAAAGATCGCGCTGGTCGGCCGCAACGGCTCGGGCAAGTCGACCCTGCTCAAGATCGCCGCCGGCATGATCGAGCCGCAGGACGGCGAAGTGTTCCGCCAACCCTCGGCGACCGTTCGTTATCTGCCGCAGATGCCGGATATGGATGGCTTCGCCACCGTGCGCGCCTATGTCG
>NZ_RZRY01000783.1:0-2670 GCF_003998035.1 Mesorhizobium sp. M2A.F.Ca.ET.039.01.1.1
CGCCAATATCGCGCACGGCTGCAACTCGGTCGTCGCCACCACGACCGCGCTGAAGCTCGCCGACTATGTCGTTACCGAAGCCGGCTTCGGCGCCGACCTCGGCGCGGAGAAGTTCTTCGACATCAAGTGCCGCAAGGCCGGCTTGAAGCCGTCGGCGGCTGTCATTGTCGCCACCGTGCGCGCCATGAAGATGAATGGCGGCATCAAGAAGGAAGACCTCGGCAAGGAGAACATCGAGGCGGTCAAGAAGGGTTGCCTCAATCTCGGCCGTCACATCGAGAACGTGAAGCAGTTCGGCGTGCCGGCGGTGGTGGCGATCAACCACTTCACCACCGACACCGAAGCCGAGATCCAGGCGATGAAGGACTTCGTCAAGGCGCAGGGCGCCGAGGCGATCCTGTGCAAGCACTGGGCGCAAGGCTCGGCCGGCATCGAGGACCTCGCCCGCAAGGTGGTCGAAATAGCCGAGTCCGGCGCCTCCCAGTTCTCGCCGCTCTATCCCGACGAGATGCCGCTGTTCGAAAAGGTCAACACCATCGTCAAGCGCATCTATCGCGGCGACGAGGCGATCGCCGACAAGTCGATCCGCGACCAGCTGCATGCCTGGGAACAGGCCGGCTACGGCAATTTGCCGGTCTGCATGGCCAAGACCCAGTACTCCTTCTCGACCGACCCGAACCTGCGCGGCGCGCCCACCGGCCACACCGTGCCGGTGCGCGAGGTCAGGCTCTCGGCCGGCGCCGGCTTCGTCGTCATCATCTGCGGCGAGGTCATGACCATGCCCGGCCTGCCCAAGGCGCCGTCCTCGGAAAAGATCTTCCTCAACGAGCAGGGTCAGATCGAAGGCCTGTTCTAAACATTCTTTGAGCTGAAAACGATCAAGGGCGCCGTGCTGCCCGCGGCGCCCTTTGCTTGCCGGACTAGGCAGCGTTCCGCTTCAGGGCCCGCTGGTTCGATGCATAAATCGTGTCGCGTCCGGGCAGCTTCCCGGTCTTCAGACAGTCGATCCATTCGGCGGTCTTCAGCACCGCGGCGAAGCGCGACTGCAGAATGATCGTCACCACCCGGTGGATGTCCTCTGCCGACGCATAGCCGGCGCTGTTGGCATAGGGCACCGAGCCGCTGGAATCCGAAAGGAACTCGACGGCAAAGCCCATATGCACCGCGTGGATGATGGTCGACAGATCGCAATTGTGGGTCATGTAGCCGACGACCGCGATCGTATCGATGGCATTGGCGCGCAGCCAGGCTTCGAGATCCGTGCCGGTGAAGACCGACGGAAGCGTCTTCTCGACATAATGGTCGCGGCTGCGCCTGGCGATCTCTGGATGCAACTCGCCCCCGTGACTCCCTTTGGCGAAGATCGGCGAGGTCTCGGGCGCCATCTGCTTGACAACGACGACCTTGATGCCGGCCGCCGCGGCCGCGTCCATGGCGCGCGCCACATTGGCGACCGTCTCGGCGAAGGGCGGATGCTGGATGGCGAGGTTGCCGCCATCATAGTCGTTCTGGACATCGACGACGACAAGCGCGCGGCGCGGCTGGGTGGCTGGTGCTGACATGGTGGTTTTCCTTTCGACCGGGTTGGGGCGCAAAGCTAGGCGGATGTCCCGGTGGCCGAAAGTGGCCGATTGACATCATTCGAAAGAATTGGGACATTCGCCAATCCACGCAAACGATGTCAGCCATGAAGAATCCGATCATCGCCGCTGTCGCCTTCGACGGCATCAGCCCGTTCCACCTCTCCGTGCCTTGTCTGGTGTTCGGCGCCGATCGAACCAGGCTTGGACTGCCACGCTTCGACTTCCGCGTCTGCGCGATGGAGGAGGGACCCATTCACACCGATGCGGGGCTGAGCATCGTTGTGCCGCACGATCTTTCGGCGCTCAACGAGGCCGATATCGTCATCATTCCAAGCTGGAAGGACCTCGATGCCCCTCTGGCTGCGCCGTTCAAGGAGGCGCTGCAAGGCGCGCATAAGCGCGGCGCGCTGATCGTGGGTCTGTGCCTCGGCACCTTCGCCATTGCCGGCGCCGGATTGCTGGCCGGGCGTAAGGCAACGACTCACTGGGCCTATGCCGATCAACTCCAGGCGCTTCATCCAGACATCGCGATCGACGCCGACGTGCTCTATGTCGACGATGGCGACGTCATCACTTCCGCCGGCGTCGCCGCCGGGCTCGACTGCTGCCTGCACATCGTGCGCGCCCGCTATGGCGCGGAGGCGGCGCTGCGGCTCGCTCGTCACGTAGTGCTCTCACCGCACCGGCAGGGCGGCCAGGCACAGTTCATCGAGCGCCCGCTTGCGCCAACGCCAAACGCCGACCGGTTCGCCAAGGCCCTCGATGACGTGCGGGCATCGCTCGGCGAAGCGCACAGTCTCGACAGCGTCGCCGAAGCAGCGGGTCTCACCCGCCGCACCTTCACGCGCCGTTTCCAGAAAACCACCGGCACCAGTTTCGGCGACTGGCTTGCCGACCAGCGCGTCGCGCTGGCGCAGCGGCTTTTGGAGCAGACGGACAAGTCGATGGACCTGGTGGCCTTCGAAGCCGGCTTCGGCAGCGCCACCTCGCTGCGCCAGCATTTCGCCGCGCGGCTGAAAACCTCGCCGATGCAATATCGGCGGGAGTTTTCCAAGACCGCGGGGACGCTCAGCGCGGCGTGACAACC
>NZ_RZRY01000784.1:0-2668 GCF_003998035.1 Mesorhizobium sp. M2A.F.Ca.ET.039.01.1.1
AAATATCCCTACAAAAGGCCAAAGCGGCGGCTTGGCTGTTGGACTATTCGATAAGCAAGGGCATCCCGCTGAGGCGCCTGATCATAGGCAAACTGCTATCCCACGCGGCAACTGTGTGAACGCCATCTTGCAGCAATATGACATCAGCTTTGCGAGTGGGTCAGTCGTTTTCCAGCTCTTCTTGAAGATGCGGCCAAGCCGCACCGTGCCATGATCGGCCGTGTGCCCTGGACGACTGTCCGGGGTTGAAAACGTGATGACGTCCAGCGCCGCACGGCCGGCCCGAACGGAGAAGGAGCCTCGTCGCCTCTCCCAGGCGACTGGCGACGACAAAGTCCTACGGGCTCGGCCCCTATTTATTCGAAGCTTACTCGTCAGATCCGTCGCTTTCAGCGTTAGTCCGGATGTTTGTGAATGGGATCGACCCAATACACCTCTTCGGGCTTCTCGACAGGTTCCACATCGGTGATGTTGACCACCACGGCTTCGTTGTCGGATCGCACCAGCACGCATTGCAGCGGGTTTTCAGGGTCCGCATTGATTTCCTGATGCGGCACATATGGCGGTACGTAGATGAAATCGCCGGGGCCGGCTTCGGCAACGTATTCAAGCCTGTCGCCCCAACGCATGCGCGCTTTGCCGCGAACGACAAAAATCACGCTCTCGAGTGGACCATGATGATGGACACCGGTCTTCGCATTGGGTTCGATCGCCACTGTGCCGGCCCAGATTTTCTGCGCGCCGACTCGGGCGTGGTTGATGGCCGCCTGCCGATACATGCCCGGCGTCTGGGCTGTGTTGGGATCGAGCTGATCCCCTTTGATGACGCGAACGCCATTATGCTTCCACCGATCCTCTCGGTCCTGATGGGCATGGCCGCGCTCATGCTGATGGTGGTTATCCGACATCCGCGTCTCCGTATTTCAGTACTGGGCGTGCTCCCTGAGGCAGCACGAGGGCGTGGGGACCCGTTAGGGTCAAAGGCATGGCAGCGGGGAGAGTGATCTGACGATCTGCTGCAGATTGCTGAGGTCCTTCACCTGACCTAGTTCCAAGAGCTTTGGATCGACCTGACGAATACGGAGAACGGTGTTGATCTAGATTGGAAAGACACTCTTGGCTTGGCTTTTCGTCAGTGAGCGCGCGCGGCGCCATGGCGCACGCCCAGCCAGTCGAGCAGCGTGCCGCGGGTGCGCGCAAAGACCGGTTCGGCTACATCGCGCGGCCGCGGCAGACCGATGCGCTCCTCATGGGCGATGACGCCGTCCTTCATCACCAGCACACGGTCGGCGAGCAACACCGCCTCTTCGACATCATGGGTGACGAGCAGGACGGCGCAGCCGTGCCGCTGCCAGAGCTCGCCGACGAGTTCCTGCGCCTTGATGCGGGTGAGCGCGTCGAGTGCGGCGAAGGGCTCGTCGAGCAGCAGCAGGTCTGGCTCGCGCACCAGCGCGCGGGCGAGCGAGGTGCGCTGCGCCTCGCCACCCGAAAGCACCTTGGGCCATTGGTCGGCGCGGTGGCCGATGCCGACCTCATCGAGCGCGGCGAGCGCCCGCGCGCGGTCGGGTCGACCGGGAAGGCCCAGCACGACATTGCGCCATACCGTCTTCCACGGCATCAACCGGGGCGCCTGGAAGGCGACGGCGCGGCGGGCCGGGACCTGGACCTCGCCCGATATGTCGCGATCGAGTCCGGACAGGATGCGCAGCAGCGTGCTCTTGCCGCAGCCGCTGGCGCCGAGCAAGGCGACGAATTCTCCCGCGGCGATGTCGAGGTTCAGATCGGCCAGCACCGAGCGAGTGTCGAAGCGCCTTGAGAGGCCTCGCACCCGCACGGCCGTCTCGCCCGGCTGGCGCGCAGCGGGGGGAGGTGCCTGATCCGCGATTTTCAAGTTCCGCTGAAGGCCGGTCGCCATGACAGAAAGATCCGTTCAAGAGTGCGCACGATGAAATCGACGGCAAGGCCGAGCAGCGCATAGACCACGAGGCAGACCACGATCACGTCGGTCTGGAAGAACTCGCGCGCATTGGCCATCAGGTAGCCGATGCCGGCCGTTGCGTTGATCTGTTCGCCGAAGACGAGCGCCAGCCAGGCAATGCCTAACGAATAGCGCAGGCCGACCAGCGCGTTGGGCAGGGCACCGGGCAGCACGACATGACGGATCAGCGCCGCGCGGGAGAGCCCGAGCGCGCGACCCGCTTCGATCAGCGACAGGTCGACATTGCGGATGCCGGCATAGACGTTGAGATAAAGAGGGAAGGCCGTGCCGAGCGCAATCAGGGCGACTTTCGGCGCTTCCCCGATGCCGAACCAGATGATCAGGAGCGGAATGAGCGCGACCGAGGGCACGGTGCGCATCATCTGGATCGGCGAGTCGATCAGATCCTCGCCAAGCCGGGACAGGCCGGAAAGCACGGCCAGCGTGACGCCGATCGTTCCGCCGAGGGCGAGCCCGAACAGCGCACGCCCGAGCGAGGTGATCATGGCGGCCTGCAAATCGCCGGTGGTGATCAGTCCGGCCGCGCTGGAGATCACAGTCGAGGGGCCAGCCAGCACCTCCGGCGGCAGCACGCCGGTCTCCGACGCGGCGTGCCAGGCAAGAACGAGCAGCACCGGGCCTGTCATCCGGCGTAGCCACCGCGGGGCGCCCCTCGGTGAGGTCGAGATG
>NZ_RZRY01000785.1:0-2657 GCF_003998035.1 Mesorhizobium sp. M2A.F.Ca.ET.039.01.1.1
AGGCCCTGAGCCGAGATGGTGGGCCAGCCGGGTATGTCGTAGATCGGTTTTTCCGGATAGAGCTCGGCACACTGGCCGCCGGGACGGTCGAGAATGTCGATGAGATGGCATTTCATGTCGAGCAGCCCGAGCTCGAACACGGCGAAAAGGCCGACCGGCCCGGCGCCGACAATGACAACGTCCGTCTTGATGGTATTGCTCATGCGCTGCGCCCCATTTGGGAATGGAGCGAGACTGCATGAGCGCCGGCCTGCTGCCAAGCAGCCAGCATGAAGAAAACTGGAAAGTCGGCCTTAGCCTTGGCGCTCGGGAACGCGCACGACCAGCCCGTCCAGCGCGTCGCGCACCTTGATCTGGCAGGAAAGGCGCGAGTTCGGCTGGACGTCATAGGCGAAGTCCAGCATGTCCTCTTCCATCGCCTCCGGCTCGCCGACCTCGGCCGTCCATGCCTCGTCGACATAGACATGGCAGGTCGCGCAGGCGCAGGCGCCGCCGCATTCGGCCTCGATACCGGGCACCGCGTTGCGGATGGCGTTTTCCATGACGGTCGAGCCGTTTTCGGCCTCCACGTCAAATCGGGTCCCGTCATGGGCGATGTAAGTCAGCTTGGTCATTAAGTCACCTGAGGAGTCGCGACGGAGATAATCACTCCACCGGACAAGTCAACTGCGGCGCGAAAGCGCCACGAAATGACGTTTTTCAAAAAGATAGTGCTAGCGGCTGATGCCCGCGATGAAGTCGCGCACTTCCTCGATCAGCATGCCGAGCCGCTTGAGCGCCCGGACGTCTTCCGGCTGCTTCTCGATGATTGCCGCGCATTCGGCGACCGCGAAGGCGCCGATGCCGCGCGCCGAGCCTTTCAAGCCGTGCGCCAGAAGTATCCTCTGCCTGGTGTCGGCGTCCGTGATCTGGTCACGAACGTTGAGCGACTGCTGCACGAACAGCGCCAGCACCTCCCGTTCGAGGTCGCGGTCGCCCATTGTCTGGCGCGCCAGATGGCCGAGATCCACAGGTCGGGCTCGAGCCGTTCCGGAGGGATCTCCCCCCGGCATGGAAAACGCAATACCACTTTCGCCACGCATACGCACTGCAACTCCATCAAGCGGGCAGACGAGGCCAAGAAAATAGGCGTTTCCGGTCGCCAACGGGTTAACGATTGGAGGGGAAAAATGTTGTCACGGAGGCGACCGGATCACGCTTGCGTTAACCTTATATTTAAAGTTTTACGTATCGCCCGGAATGCATGTTTTCTTTACCCCTGTGTGTCATTACGATACGAAGGTCCATTTTTCAGCCTCCTGCTCGGGATAGACAAGCCAGAATCACGGCTCAAAATCATAACTCCCCCGGCAGCTAGTACAGGGTAGCGAAGGCATGGCTAAGAAACCAACGACGACCAAGTCTCTCGAGAATGACGTAGCCGCGGAACTGGAAAAGGCGCTCGACCTTGACCTTGCCGGCGACGAAGGCGGGCTCGACATGGCGGCGTCGATGGAGGATCTCGAAGCGCAGATCTCGGCGGCGGCCGACGAGCTGGCGCGCGAAGGCCGCAGCCAGCGGACAGAGCCGGCGAACAACCCTCAGCCAGCCATCCCCCAGTCTCCAAGGGCGCCCGCGGCCAAGCCGGCCGAACTGCGCCCTGTCGAGCCGCGCAACGGACAGCCGTCCGGCTTCACGCCCCCGGCCGGCTTCACGCCCGCCAATGACGACCGCCAGAAGGACTACAAGACGCTGCTGCACAGCCTCAACCGGCGTGCATCGAGCACCGTCTACTGGGTGATCGCCTTTATCTCGCTGGCCTGGATCGCCGGCGCCGGCGGCTTGGCCAACCTCCTGTTCGGTCCTGGCATCTGGAAGATCCGTACCTTCGACCAGTTCTTCGCCCGTCCCGAGCTGATCGGCCTGGCGGTAGCCGCGATCGTTCCGGTCATCCTGTTCTGGGCGTTCGCCGCCATGATTCGGCGCGCGCAGGAAATGCGCATCGCCGCGCAGTCCATGACTGAGGTCGCCTTCCGCCTGGCGGAGCCTGAAAACCTCGCCCAGGATCGCGTCATGATGATCGGCCAGGCCGTTCGCCGCGAGGTGGCGGCCATGGGCGAAGGCATCGAGCGGACGCTCGCCCGCGCCGTCGAGCTGGAGACGCTCGTCCATGGCGAAGTCAGCCAGATCGAACGCTCCTATTCCGAAAACGAGGCCCGCATCCGTTCTCTGGTCGATGGCCTCGGCAGCGAGCGCGAGGCGGTCGTCACCCATGCCGAGCGCGTGCGCGCCTCCATTGCCAGCGCTCACGAGACGCTGCGCGACGAGATCGGCGCGGCCAGCGACATCATCCGCGATTCGATCCTCAACGCGTCGACCAAGCTGTCGATGACGATCAACAACTCCGGCGACACGCTGATCGATCGCATCAATGAAAGCTCGACGTCGATCTTCGATTCCGTCGAATCGCGCCTGGACAACATCACCGATCGGCTTTCCACCTCCGGCGAGGCCTTCGCCAGCCTGCTCGACACCCGAATCGCCAAGCTTACCGACACCACGGACGGCCTTACCCGCTCGCTGACCGACCTGCTCGACGACCGCACGAATGGCATGGTCTCGCTGCTTGGAGGCGCCGCCCGCACGCTTAACTCCGAATTCGAGGCGAGCCTCAGCGG